>CAZEFP010000631.1:0-2500 GCA_964511565.1 uncultured Planctomycetaceae bacterium | reverse complement strand
CCCGAAGACGGATCGGATGAGCGCGCGCCGGTCACGCCGCATCTTCGTCACCACCTCCTCCCCGAACCGCTCCCTGATCTCCTCGTCCCGGCGCGGGTGATCGTCCAGGAAGTGCAGGACCGTGAACGCCGTGGTCAGCTCGGCCCCTTGCCCGCCGGGTCGGACGGACTCCTCCTCGGCCGTGGCTGCGCTCCCATCGAGGGGGCTCCCCTCGAGCCTGCCCCCCAACCACGCCGAGTGCCGCGCCTGCTCCGCGCTGCTGGACCTCTCCCAGTCCGCGCGGGGCACGGCGTTCGCGTTGTACTCCACGATCAGCCGCGCAGCGCGACTCTCCAGGGAGCGGCTGATGGCGTGGAACCAGAGGTAGGGGCCGCGGACCAGGGTCCGGCGGCGTTCCAGGTCGAGGCTCCGCATCCATCGCAAGCGTCTCGCCGAGACGCGCCCGGAGCCCTCGGCGAGGCGCCGTATGGCGAGGTTGCCGAGCAGCTGACTGGTGGCGCGAGTGTCGGTGTGCGCGAGGAGGGCTCCGTCGAGCTGGTCCCGATACAGCAGCACGGTCCGCGCCACCGGATCGAATCCGGCGCCCGCGCCGAGGACGGGCTCCCCGGAGCGCAGGAACTCATGCAGGCCCGCGTGGAAGCGTTCGGCGTCGGCCTCCGCCAGCACGGCGGGCTCCCCCGCCACCTCTCGCTCCGGAAGGAAGACGCGGTCCCGCAGGAAGGCGGCGTCGGCGCGATGGGTCCGCGCCTTCAAGCTGTCCGTCAGGTGCAGGAACTGGGCCCGCGCCACCTTCTCGTGGAAGGTCGTGGTGTCCCGGGCCATGCGCTGCAGCCACGCTCCGATGGCGAGCAGCACGAGGCAGATGCCCCCCAGCACGGCGAAGGTCTGGCCCACCACCCCGTTGATCAGGCGGATGACCGCGAAGCTCCGGAGCTCCTCGTCCCCGCGGGCGTCGAGGGCCGCGAACGCCAGCTGGAGTCCGAGGAACGGGATCCCGAAGAGCAGCAGGCGGACCGCCGGCCGTGAGGTCCTCGCCACCAGCGCGGCGCCGATGCGCCCCACCACCTCACCGGGCGTGAGGGTGCCGTGAAGATCCGCCCACCAGAACGCCCGGCTCAGGGTTCGATGGAGCCCGTCCGCGATGCGATGCAGGCCGCGGGCGACGTGCTCCGGCCCGGCGGCGCCGAGGGCGTCGGGTGCGGCCCAGGACCCGAGCCCGGGCAGCCAGCGCAGGGGCGAGGCGGACACCAGGCGCGCCGCCCTGGCGAGGCGGTCCACCGTGCTCGAACCGAGTTCCTCGACGAGCTCTTCACCGCTGATCTCCGCCATCTGCCGCAGCAGTCCGTCCGCTAGCGGCAGCTGCTCCCGCCGGCGCCCGCGGTCCCGCGGAGGCTCGGCGATGACGCGCTCCAACGCCGACCGGAGGACCTCGCCGCGGGTGGCCTCGAGCTGAGCCCGCTCCTCGGGAGCGGCCACCTCATGGCTGTCCGCGTACCACGAGTCCACCGCCCGGCGAAGCGACGCGAGCGCGCGCCGCTGCTCCACGTCCCGACGCCACACCTCCCGCTGCTCCGAGGGCGTGGGGAAGACGATCACCTCCATCTCGAGCGCCCGAGCGTGACGGCGGACGATCCGATCCAGGCCCCGCAAGAGGAAGCCGAAGGCACGGACCAGCCAGACCAGCGGCCTCAGCGCGCGAAGATAGGCGCCCAGCCGGGCCAGGCGCAGCAGCCGCACGAGACGGCTGGCCTGACCGGCCTCACCGACGAGCCCGTCGAGCCCGGCGAACAGGCCAAAGGGGAGCGCCGGGAGGAGGTCCGTCCAGAGATGCCGCCGCAGCCAGAGCCGCCGTCGGGACACGAACGCCAACTTGACTGCGAAGTCCAAGAGCAGGAACGCGCAGATGGCCGTGTCCGCCAGCATCAAGGTCCGCGCCGGCACCTCCACCACCCCCATCGCCCCGAGGACCTCGAACCCGAGGAGGATGAGCACCCCAAGGATCGAGGCCACCACGCCCCGCTCCCACAGGGCCACCCACCGGGCGCCGAAGCGCGCCTCGAGCCTGGCCTGGAGCCGCTGCTCCACGAGCTCCCGCTCGAGGCGCCGCCGCCTCCCCTCGAGGCGGTTCCGGTCACGTCCCGGGTCGACCTCCACCGCCTCCAGGTGCCAGGCAACGGCGTCGTGCGCACTCGCTAGCCCGACCACACAGGACGCCGGGTCGACCTCGCCCGTCAGGAGGATCGCGTCATCCGCGTGGTCCACCATGCGCCCCGCCATGTTCGTTCGAAGCTCGCGGGGCAGGTCCCCATCGGACGCGTGCCTGGCGAGCGCTTCCCGAAGCCCGCCCAGGACCTCCGAGACGGCCTGAGTCGCCCCTGCCGCCTCCACCCCGGCAGCATCCCCTCCGCGCCCCGCCGCCGCCGCGAGGGCGAACTCCTCCACCTCGAGGAGCGCCACGAAGACGCCGGCGGGTCCGGCCTGCGCCGCTGCTCGTCGCCCC
>CAZEFP010000630.1:0-2506 GCA_964511565.1 uncultured Planctomycetaceae bacterium | reverse complement strand
CGCCCGGGGATGTGATGGACCCCATGCAGCCCTCGGAGCTGCGTCCGATCTACGACCGCAACGGCGACAGCGTCCCCGACGCGTGCCAGATGCTGGACTGCAACGGCAACGGGGTCGCGGACGGCGACGAGCTGGCGGCAGGGACCCAGACGGACTGCAACGGGGACGGGGTGCTCGACTCCTGCCAGGCCTGTGCGGACCTGGACCGCAACGGGGTGCTCGATGTCTGCGAGCCCGCCCTGCCCAACGGCCTCTACGGCCAGTACTTCCGCGAGGGCGCGTTCGACGGGACCTTCGGCGCGCGCCTGATCGGGCGCGTGGACCCGGTCGTGGACTTCAACTGGGGGACGGGCTCGCCGGGTGGCGGGCTCCCAAGCGACGACTTCTGCGCGCGCTGGACCGGCACGCTCGTGGCGCCCTCCGGCGGAGCGGGCACCAGCTATGAGCTGCATGTGCGCTCCGATGACGGCGTGCGCCTCTGGTTCGACGGCCAGCTCCTCATCGACGAGTACCACGCCAACGGCGGGACCGAGTACTCCGCTGGCGTGGTGATGGCACCGGGGAGCCAGCACCGCCTCGAGCTGCACTACTTCGAGCTCAGCGGCGACGCCCTGGTCGAGCTGCGCTGGACGCCGCCGGGCGGAGCGAAGGAGATCCTCCCCAGCGCCTACCTGCGCCCGACCACGGATCTCGACGGGGACGGCATCCCGGATGCCTACTCCGAGGACTGCAACGGGAACGGGATCCTGGACGCGCTCGAGCTGGACTCGGACGGGGACTGCGTGATCAACGACTGCGAGCTGGGCGCGGGGCACTGGCGCTTCGAGGAGGCGCTGGGCACGGGGCTGGACGACGCCTCCGGGAACGGCGTGGGAGGGTTCCTGAGCCTCCCCGCGGACCGCGTGGCGAACGTCCCGGTCACCACCGTCCCCCAGACGGGCCTCGCGAACCAGCAGGCCCTCGACCTGTTCTGGACCTCGACCTCGAGCAGCGGCTCGGCCGAGATCCCCGACCCGACCTCTCGCCTGGCCTCCGGCGGCCAGAGCTTCACCCTCCAGGCCTGGGTGCAGCTGGACCAGATCGCCACCAACGGCAATGCCGAGCGGCAGTGGCTGCTGCAGCGCAAGCCTGCGCTGTCCGGGGACAGCCAGCTCGACTACTCGCTGATCGTGCAGACCGGCGGCGGCGGCGGGCCGTGCAACCTGGCGGCCTGGTTCGGGGACGGCTCGAACCTGCTCCCCGTCACGAGCTCGCTCGAGATCCTGGACACCGAGTGGCACCACGTGAGCCTCGCCTACGACGCGCAGAGGCGCCAGCTGCGCTTCGGTCTGGATGGAGCGTTCGAGGAGATCGGCTTCACCAAGCCCGCCTGGTCACCCCCGGCATCCGTCCTCATCGGAGCCCACTCCAACGCTGCTGGCACGCGCAACCAGTTCCTGCGCGGCCAGGTGGACGAGGTCATGATCTCCCGCGGCTTCGTCCCCCAGGACGCGCTCCTGCGCTCCCACTGAGTCCCTGTCCAAGCCCTCCCTCGCCCGCAGGGCGGGGGTGATCGTCGAGATGAGTCTGCCCCCCGGGACCGTCCCGGGGGGCAACCTCCCACCAGCCATGATCGAGCCTCTGCTTCTCCTCCTGCCGGCCCTCGCGTCGGCCCCGGCCCTTGCAGCTGCGCCTGCAGCGCTGGCGCCCTCACCGCAGTCCCCTGCCACGGGCCTCGCCCTCGTCGAGGACTGCAACGGGAACGGGATCCCCGACCCCGAGGACATCCGGCTTGGCATCTCCGCGGACTGCCAGGGGGACTGGATTCCGGACGAGTGCCAGACGGAGGTCCCCTTCATCTATTCGTACGACGACGACGAGTACGACGCGGCAGTAGGGACCGGCTGGGACCACATCGCCTTCCTGACGCAGTACATCGTCGTGGAGGGTGAAGAGACAATCACGGGCGTGGACATCGCCTGGGGCTCGATCCCTGACGGCTATCCCTCGACCCTCACCCTGTGGAGCGACCCCGACGGGGACGGCGACCCCACCGACGCCCAGCCCCTGGTGAGCGTTCCCGTGCAGGCCCTGGACGGATTCACGGGGAACTGGATCTACGAGGACATCCCCGACACCTATGTGGGGCGCGCGGGCTCCTCGTTCTTCGTGGGGATCTGGGGCTTCTACCCCGTGGGGAGCAACGCCTATCCGGCGGGCCTCGACTTCGAGTCCCAGACCCTGCGCTCCTGGTGGATCTCGTCCACCACGCCGATCGTCCCCGACGACCTCTCCAATGACAGCTACTGGCTCAAGCCCCGCCAACTGCATGAGCTCAACAGCGGCCTCAGTGTGACCCGCGCGCTCTCTCACTCCTCCGGGTGCTGCCTTCAAGGGGAGTATGTGACCGGGTCGAATCAGGGAGGAGGGGGTTGAGCCCGGGTCAGCCAGCACGCGAAGCGTGCGGGTTCGATCGGAGGCGCTAATGCCCGTGGTGATACCCGTGGCGGCGTCCACGGTGACTGTG
>CAZEFP010000629.1:0-2518 GCA_964511565.1 uncultured Planctomycetaceae bacterium | reverse complement strand
GGATCGGCACGAAGCCGCCGATCCCGTCGTTGCGGAACAGGACCGTCGACTCGTTGCTGCGCGTGGCGATGAGGTCGTCGAACCCGTCGCGGTCGAAGTCCACCACGGAGAGGCCGCCCAGGGTCAGGGTCCGGTGCCGGTCCACGAAGTCCTGCAGCAGGCGCTCGTTCTCGGCGCTCGTCCCGAAGGTCAGCCCGACCTCCATGGTCCGGTCCACGTAGCGCGCCGGGTCATCGCACTGGAGCCGCACCCCTGCGCCCAGGGGGTGAAGGTCGCTCGTCTCGCAGAAGTGGAAGCGCGAGAGCCGCCAGTCCTCTCCGGGCGCGGTGCGCGCCTCGATCTCTGCATAGAGAGTGATGTCCACGCGCTGAGCGGGCGTCGCCTGCCCCGCGTCGGCCGCCGGCGCGTCGCCGAGCCCCGGCGCCGGCTCGACCCCGGCCCAGCGGAGGCGGACACGACCGGTGGCGCGCTTGCCCGAGGGCTCGAGCTCGAAGCGGTCGAGCTCCAGCTCCACACGCTCCGGGGTGCGGGTGTCGGGCCCGAGGTCTCGAAGCCGCGTCACGAAGTCGTCCGGGCCGCGGGTGAAGCGTTCGTCCCCGGTCATCCAGCGGATCTGGAGCCCCGCGCCCTCCTGGGCGTCCCCCGGGCCCGGGACCAGGGCGGCGAAGTCCTTCCTGTCGATACGGCGGGTCGCTCGCTCCAGGTCGCCCCGGGCCAGGGGCTCGAGGAACAGCGCGAGCAGGTCCTGTTCGAGGCGCAGGGCCTCCGGCTCCGTCCGAGCCAGGTCGAGCACCGGGTTCTCGGGCGGAGCGGGGAGCGCCGAACGCTCGCCGACCGCCCCATCGCCACAGCTGAGGCTGCCCGTCACGGCCAGCAAGGCGGCGAGCAGGGCGGGGGCGGAGGTCTTCTCGGCGAACACGGGATGGAAGGTACGGCGCTCCCTTCGGAGCCGATGGCGTGAAGTCTACAATCGCCCGTCATGGAGCAACGCGTCACCGCCACCGCCTCGGGCCTCCTCGGATCGGTCCTCGTCCTCTCCCTCACCGGGTGTATGGGGCCCGGTGTCGATCCACAGGCTGCTGGCAGCGCGGGTGCCGAGCCTCGCTCGGGGCCGGCGCAAGGCCCCGGCGCAGCGGACCCGACCTTGGTGGACCCCGTCGCCGGGGCCGAGGCCGCTCCCCAATCGCCGGAGGTGACGCCGGACCCCCAGGCCGCGGCGCGCCAGATGGCCGAGATGATCGGGCTCCTGAAGGAGGCCGAGGGGGCGCCGCTGATCGCCGCCTACGCGGAGTCGAACGGCGTCGACGGCGCCGCCGAGATCCTCGTGCGGCTCGACCCCGAGCTCCGCAGCAAGCTGATCCGCGAGCTGCAGAAGTCCCACCCGGACGACGTCGCCGAGTACATGGAGGCGCTCGCCACCGCCGCCGCAGAGGCGGCGCTCTCCGCCGAGCAGCTCCGCGAGGAGGCCAACCGGGTCATCGACGACTGGCACACCGCCGCGGCGCGCGGCGATCGGGACGGCTACCTCGGGAGCATGGCGCCTGATGCTCGCTTCCTGGGGACGGACTCCACGGAGCGATGGGACCTCGAGCAGTTCACCAGCTACGTGAACGAGCACTTCGAGCCGGGGAGCGGCTGGACGTTCCTTCCGGCCGAGCGTGTCCTGCAGCTCTCCGCGTCGGGCAACTCCGCATGGTTCGACGAGCGGCTCGCCAGCGAGAGCTACGGGGAGCTCCGTGGAACCGGCGTCCTCGAGCGAGTGGGCGGGGCCTGGAAGGTCGCCCACTACAGCATGACCTTCACCGTGCCCAACGACGTGGCGGCGGACGTGGTGGACGCGGTCAGCCGCTCGTCCCAGTGACCGCAGCGTCCGCCGCGGCGGCGGGGGAGCCCAGGGCGCGTGAGGCGCCGCGGCTCCGCCACCAGAGCCACGCGGTCTGGACGAGCCCGGCGATGACGAAGGTGACCAGGGCCCAGTTGAGGCCCGAGACGCCGAGGTCGTCGGCCCGCAGGACCCCGAGCTCGAGCAGACCCCACGCGAGGACGAAGTAGATCAGGACCGCCTCCGTGATGGGACGGGTCTGGTGGGCGTGGACGAGGAGCCCCTGGAACCAGCTCTGGGCGACCTGGTAAGCGGGCATGAGCAGGCAGAGGGCGGCGCCCAGCCGCGCCATGGGGATGAGCTCCTCCGGGATGCGCTGAACCACGCCGAACCAGAGCCCCGAGAGGGGCGTGAAGGCCATGACCGCCAGCACCGCCGCGGTGGTGGTCGCGAGCCCGAAGCCGAAGCGGCGCAGCGCCCGCGGGCCCCCGCCGAGGGCGACCAGGGTGACCACGACCTCGTTGAAGGCCATACCGACGCTGCGGGTGGTGAAGACCAGGGAGTGGACGGGGCCCCACGCGGCCACCGAGTCCAGGGCCCGCGGCATGCGGTTCATCCCGGCGGCGCCGATGGGCTGGATGAACAGGGTGACCAGCGGCGTGAGGGCGAGGGGCGCGTAGAACCGCAGGAAGCCCC
>CAZEFP010000628.1:0-2519 GCA_964511565.1 uncultured Planctomycetaceae bacterium | reverse complement strand
CTCGGTGGTCGCCGTATCATTAAAAAAAAAACCCGCAGCGCTCGGCCTCCTGCCGGACCTCCTGCTCGCCTGGGCCCCGCTCCTTGTGCTCACGTGGCTGGCCAGCCGCGCGCCCCGCGGGGCGCCAGCGTCGGAGCCCATGCACCCCGCGGAGTGGTGCAGTCTGCTTGCGCTGGTGGCGGTCGCCTGGGTCGGCCGAGCCCACGAAGGGGGATACCGGAACACCTTGCTCCCGGCGGCCCTCGCCCTGGCCTGGGCGGCGGGGCCCATCGCGGCGCGCGCCGCCACGGTCCGGCCTCGGGTGGCCGCAGCGCTGGCGCTCGCGCTGTTCCCGTGGCTGATCCTCAGTCACCCCGGCGCGGCCCTGCCAGGGGACGCGGAGCAGGCGCGGCTCGCGGAGCTCGATCAGCGCCTCAGCGCCATGGAGGGCCCGGTCTGGCAGCCCCATGGGTCCCTCGACGGCCGGGGGCCCGGTGGGGTCCACGCCATGGCGATCGCGGACCTGCTCAAGAGCCGGGAACGCGAGGAGGCCGAGGCGTTCTTCGAGGACCTCTCCGCCAGCCTGGAGGAGCGCCGCTTCGCCGCGATCGTGCTCGGGGTGGAGCTGAGCGTCTGGGCCAGCCTGGATGCGCTCACCCGGAACTACCGGGTCGAGGAGCGGCTCGACTCGAGCGCCGTCGCCGGCCAGAAGCCGGTGGTCCCCCCGACGGGCGCGCCCATCGGCCCCCGCTTGCTCCTCGTACCCCGCTGAGGTCCGTCGGCAGGACGCCTTGCCCTACCAGTACTTCTCCATGTGGAGCTGGCCCGGGTCGCGCTTGCGGTGTCGCTGGAATCCCAGCCCCGTGAGCGCCTCCTGCACGTCGACGATCATCTGAGGGTTCCCGCACAGGAAGACCTGGCAGCGCTCCGGCGTCAGCGGCTTGCCGGTCAGCTCCTCGTAGGCGGCGGGCTCGAGGAAACGATTGACCCTCCCCCTCAGGCCGTCCCACGCGTCCGGGGGCTCGTCGCCGGTGATGGTGGGGAGGAAGAGGAAGCCCTCGTCCTCCAGCGACCGGAACTCCTCCACGTAGCCGAGGTCGCGGACGTGGCGGTCGCTGTAGAGGATGATGGTCCGCCCGAACCGCGCCCGGGTGCCCTGGTCCAGGAGCATCGGCCGGTAGGGGGCCACGCCGGTGCCCGTGCCCACGAGGACGAGGTCCTCGCTGTCGGTGGCGCCGTCGAGGGTGAAGTGCCCCGCGCAGCGCTGTTCGAGGAACAGCTTCCCGCCCACGGGCAGATCGAAGAGCTTCGGCGTGAGGGCGCCGCCGTCCACCCGGCGGATGAAGAAGTCCACCGTGTCGGCCCCAGGTGAGGACGCGATGGAGTACGCGCGCCGGATGTTGGCCCCGCTCTCACGGTCCCAGTCCTCGCCTTCGGGGAGCGCGAGGTTGGTGAACTGGCCGGGGACGAAGGTGGGGAACTCCCAATCCAGGGGGCGGACCGAGAAGGTCGCCAGCCCGTCGGTCCAGTCATGCCTGGCGACCAGCTCAGCGTTCGGTTCGTGGATCTTCATGGGCTCCTCGGGAAGGGGGACCCTCGAAGCTTGTTCGGGGTCGCCGCCCACTTCAAGGGACTCCCGGCGCAAGCCGTGCGGGCCCCCTTGTGGATCACCCCCGGGCCCCTTTTCCTGCCCCCGCTTGCTCCGCCCATCCCCGGCACCTACCTTTCTGCCATGCCCCACCTGGCCTCGATCCGCCCCGACGACGACCTGTTCGGGGCCGCGGACTGGACCTCCCTCGGTCTGGTGCTGTGCATCGTGGGCGCGTTCCTGATCGCGAACTCGACCCTCTTCGAGCACCCGCGGTCACTGGTCGCGCGGTACTTCGGGCGGAGCTACGGCCGGCTCCAGTCGGTGCGGGAATACGTGTACAACCGGGTCCAGACGACCCTGGGTTTCGCCTTCCTCCTGGCGGGCTTCGGCCTCCAGCTGGTCGGTCAGTTCCGCACCGCCGGGCCCGAGGGGCCTCCCCTGAACATGGTGTGGGTGGGGGTCATCGTGGCGTCCGCCATCGCGCTGCTCTTCAGCGGCTGGTGGTGGTCGGTGTGGGCCTTCCGGCGCTACGTGCGGGAGTACTTCACCCACAACCCGCGGGACTTCCGCGCCGAGCCGAACATGGCCCGTGAGGTGGGGGACCTGTTCGGCGTGGAGTCCAGTGAGGACGACACGGTCGAGGATTACGTCGGCCGCCTGATTCGCGAGACGGGGCTCCCGCAGCGCACTCCGGAGGAGGAGCGGGCGCCTGTGGAGCGTCGAGGCGTCACCAAGCTGGGGATCGCGCGCGGCCTCCCCGAGGACTTCGACCTCGAAGCCGCGGAAGAAGCGATCTGATCCGGCGAGGGCGCCACCGCCACCGCCCCTAGCGGCGGCAGCTCTCGTGCCCGCTGCAAACCGCAGGCGGCCGCCGCTGGTCTCGGACACCTCGGTCATCCCCGTCAGCTCGCTCTGCTGCGCCTCCACCGAGGCCATCGCCCCGGCCCTC
>CAZEFP010000627.1:0-2532 GCA_964511565.1 uncultured Planctomycetaceae bacterium | reverse complement strand
GCTGCTTCGAGGAAGAGCACGTCGTGGCGGTCGAGCATCGTGACGAGGAGGTCCACCCAGCCGTCGCCGTTGAAGTCCCCCGCCGCTGCGCCGCCGGTCATCTGGAGCTGCTCCAGCCCCGCGCCGACGCCCACGCTCAGCCCCGCCGCCTGGGGGATGCCGAGCCCCGCCGCCGCCGTGACGTCCTGGAACTGGACCTGGGCCGCGGCGGCACCGGAGAGGAGAGAAACGGCGAGGATCGAGGAGACTTGCTTCATGGGGACCCAAGAGGGGAACGGTCCCAGTGTGCCCTCCCCCCTCGATTCCCGGGGGCCGCGATCCCGGAGCGATGCAGAAACCCGCGCCGGGCACCGCCTGGGCCCGGCGCGAGTCTCATGCTGCGCCGCGGTGGGCCGGGCCGTCAGCCAAGGGACCAGTACTTCACCGACACCTCCTTCGACATCAGGTCCATGGACCACGTCACGAAGTTCATGTCCCCGTTGCTGCAGGAGTCCGCGAGGTAGACCTCGATGGTCGTGCCCTTCCTGCGATAAGTACCGCACACGGCGGCCGCCACCAGGGTCCCGTCGTTCCCCAGGACGCGGGCCTCACCCCGCATGGCCCCGCGGGTCTCGTCCGCGTCCAGGTGGGTGAGGGTCGCGGAGGCCCGGGCGAGCCCGTAGCCCTCGACCGGGCCCTCGAAGTCGTAGGTGCTGGCCCCCGCTTCGACGCGGACCGAGGTGATGTGAAGCTGTCCGGTTCCGTCCGGGGAGGTGAGATCAAGCATGGGGGGAGCTGGGCAGGAGAAGGGGGCGCAGCGCCGGCGCTTCGCGCGGAGAGGTGCGACCGGGGGTGGTGGATCACCGAGAGGTGAGCGATTCAGAGGCGAAGCTACGGGCCAGCGATGGGGAGCCGCAATGGGTGCATGCCCCATGCCCCGGCGCGTCTCCCTGGCGGCTGCTGACGAATAGGGGTCAGGTGCGGACGGAAGTCACACGCACCGCAACCCCCGATCCCGATACGCTGCCGCCCATGCACGCCCTCCTCGCCACCCTCCTCGCCAGCGCCGCGGCTCCCCAGAACGAGGGCGGGCTGATCGACAGCGCGGAGGGGCTCTTCGCCGGCATGGTCGTGATCACCGTGGTGGCCGGCTGGCTGGACGTGGTCCAGAAGGCTCGCCAGAGCGCCCTCTGGCCGGTCCCCCTGGTGATCTACGCCACCATGATGCCGGTGATGACCTTCATCATCGTGCTGTCCCAGGTGAAGGGAGAGCCCGTCCACCCCGGCAACCTCGCGGCCATCGTCTCCCCGCTGCCCCTGATCCTGTTCCTGCGCCTCCGCGGCCGGAAGGGCTGATCTCCCGCCGTCGCGAGGACGGAATCGAGACTGGACCCGGGGCCGTGCGCGCTTATGACACGGTCCCCCCTTGAGGGATGCGGCGCGCCACGCGATAAGAGGGTCATCATCAGGAACGGTTCGCCCCTCGCGGACCTGCCAACCTGGCGCGGAGAGCCAAGGTGGTTTGACCCTCAAGCGGGTCGATGAGCACGGGAGGTCCCGTGAACAAGTTCTCCGGCGAGAGCCGTCCGCACCCCGTGGACCCCCTCGCTTCCTGATGCGCCCAGGGGGTCTCTGACCAGGGAGCGCATCATGCGACCGACACTCGCCATCCGCGTCCACGCGGACAACCCGAACCACCACCTGTGGAACAACCACGGGACCTGGTGGTGCCACTACACCGTCCGGCCCACGCCCCACACGCGGCGCCGCATGAGGGTCTCCCTCGGGACGAAGGACGTGAAGGAGGCCCGCGAGCTCCGCGACCTCCTGCTCCGCCCCCGCGGGGAGGCGTCCGCATGAGCGGCCCGACCGCACACGCCCCGGGGCAACCGATCCCCGACAGGGGAGGCCCCCGCATGGAGCGGCTCGGGAGCGCCCATGAGCTCCGGACCTTCGTCACCGACGACCAGGTGCCCTCGCTGGAGCTCCGCCATCGCCCCGCCGGCGGCGCATCCGAGCCGTGGCCCTCGGCCATCCTCGCAGAGCGAGAGCTCGGGTGGATCCACGCGGCCGAGGTCATCCGCAAGCGGGAGCGGGTGGGCTGGTGGACCCGAGGCGGGCCGGACCAGGCCACCGTCATCGGCAAGGGCGTCCCGCTCATCCCTCCCTACTCCGAGAGGCCCAACCGCGGGCCCAACCGCTGGTCCGGCCGGATGATCTGGCACCAGTTCGGCGAGGACGTCACCGCGCGCTTCGAGGTCCGCGGCCTCGAGCGATGCCGCGAGCTGCTCTTCCACCTCGAGGGGCCCGCGCCGTCCGGCGAAGAGGGTCTGGTGGACGAGCGGTTGGAGGCCGGCCTCTTCCTCGAGTTCGAGGACGGTTGGCAGGTCCGCATCATGGCCGAGGAGCTCTGGGTCGGCGCCCCTGGGGCCGAGCACATGCCCATCCACGACGTGCTGGACTCGCTCGTCGACCGGTGGCGTCGCATGACCTCCGCGCCCCCGCGCTCCCAAGGGCGGAGTCCAGAGGAGGAAGCGTAGGTCCAGGCCCCTC
>CAZEFP010000626.1:0-2533 GCA_964511565.1 uncultured Planctomycetaceae bacterium | reverse complement strand
CTGACACCAACGTGACCGACTCGACTGCTGCTCCTGGACGGACAGGCCTCTGGCTCGTCGGCGCGCGCGGAGCGATCTCCACCTGTGTGGCCTACGGAGTGGCAGGGCTGCGGCACGGGCTCGTGTCGAGGGTCGGCCTGCCGACCGAGATGCCGCCGCTCGACGGACTGCCGCTGGTCGGCTTCGAGGACCTGGTCCTCGGTGGTCACGATGTCTGCCTGCGGGACATCTCCTCCTCAGCCGGTGAGCTGGTCCGGGCCGGCATCCTCTCCCCCGAGCTCGTGGCCGCCACGAGCGCGGAGGCCGCGGCCTTCCAAGCTGCCATTCGGCCCGGGGTGCTCGACGTGGCGGACACTGGCTTCGCCGACCTCGACCCCCGCGCGGCGGACCTCGCGAGCCTCCCCCCGCGGGAGCAGGTGGCGAGCCTCGTCCGTGACCTCGAGGAGTTCCAAGGGAACCACGACCTCGCGCGGACGGTGGTCGTGCACGTGGCGAGCACCGAGGCGGAGTTCAAGCGTCAGGATGGGTGGGAGTCCCTCGAGGCCCTCGAGGCGGCTCTCGACGCAGGGGTCGCCCAGCCGGCGTCCGTGATCTACGCCTACGCGGCGATCTCCTCCGGTCGGCCCTTCGTGAACTTCACTCCGAGCATCGGCGCTGGGATCCCGGCGCTCCTCGAGCTCGCGAACAAGGTGGGGGTGCCCGTCGCGGGCAACGACGGGAAGACCGGTGAGACGCTGCTGAAGACCGCCCTCGCGCCGATGTTCAAGGCGCGGGCCCTCAACGTGCTCGCGTGGCAGGGCTACAACATGCTTGGCAACCGAGACGGGGAGGTCCTCAAGGAGCCCGCGCACAAGGCGAAGAAGCTCCAGACCAAGGATGAGGCGCTCCGCTCCATCCTCGATGGGAGCTCTCCGGACCTCGCGACCCAGGTCGGCATCGACTACGTCGCCTCGCTCGGGGACTGGAAGACCGCGATGGACTTCGTCCACTTCGAAGGCTTCCTCGGGGCGAAGATGTCATTGCAGTTCACCTGGTCGGGCTGCGACTCGGCCCTCGCGGCGCCCCTCATCCTCGATCTGGCGCGCCTCGCGGAGTTCGCGAGCCGTCGGGGCGAGGCGGGCGCCCTCGAGCACCTCGCGGGTTATTTCAAGGCCCCGCTCGGGGACGACGTGGACCACGACTTCCACCGCCAGATGGAGCGCCTCCATCGTTACGCCAACGACATCCAATCGCGATGAACCTGCACGACGCCGCCTCCTTCTCCGCCCTCGTCGATCAGCAACTTGACGCCGCCCAGCAAGGACTGACGGCGCTGCTGGAGCGGTCCACCGAGGCCACGGCCGAGGAGGTCTCGACGGCGTTCGACGCGATCGGCCGTGAGATTGGTGAGATCTCCGGGCTCTCCGAGCTGTTCTCTGCCGTTCACCCCGATGAGCTGGTGCGCGAGGCGGCCGAGGTCGCGAGCCAGCGGATCTCGGCGTTCGTCACGGAGCTCAACCTGCACCGCGGTGCGTACGAGCGCTTCGCCAACCTGGACCTCGACGGCGACCTCAGCTCCGATGTGCGCCGCTACGTGGAGCACGCCCTGCGGGACTACCGCCGGAGTGGCGTGGACAAGGACGACGCCACTCGGGAGCGCGTGCGGCTCCTGCAGGAGGAGTTGATCCACATCGGCCAGGAGTTCGACCGGAACATCATGACCGGCGGGAGGTCGCTGCGCATCGCCGAGGGCCATGCCGCCCTCGTCGGACTGCCCGCGGACTTCCTCGCGGCGCACCCCGAGGACGCCGACGGTTCGGTCACCCTGACCACCGATCCCACGGACTTCCTGCCGGTGATGCTCTACGCCGACCGAGACGACGTGCGGCGAGATCTCCACCGAGAGTTCAACCTGCGGGCGTTCCCGGAGAACGTCGATGTGCTCAACCGCCTCCTCGCGAAGCGCCACGAGCTCGCCAACACGCTGGGCTACGAGCACTGGGCCCACTGGGCATGCGAGGACAAGATGGTTGGCACGGCCGAAGCCGCGCGCGAGTTCGCCGAGCGGGTGTCCGCTCGCGCTCGGCCGGTCGGCGAGTCGGAGTTCAGCGACCTGCTCGCTGAGCTGAAGACCATCGATCCCGCGGCGGAGCGCGTCGAGGCCTGGCAGTCCAGGTACCTCGCCGAGCGCGTCAAGCGACGCAAGCACAGCTTCGACTCCCAGTCCGTCAGGCCGTACTTCGCCTACGCGAAGGTCCGAGACGGGATCCTGGCGACGACCGAGACCCTATTCGGCGTGCGCATCGAGCGGTCTGAGTCCGGCTCGCCGTGGCACGAGTCCGTGGAGTGCTTCGACGTGTTCGAGGGCGACCGCGCCGTCGCGCGCTTCTACCTGGACATGTTCCCGCGGGACGGCAAGTTCAAGCACGCTGCGATGTTCCAGATGAGGAGCGGGGTCAGCGGCGGCGCGCTCCCCGAGGCCGCGCTGGTGTGCAACTTCCCCGCGCCCACCGCGGACGACCCTGCGCTCCTGCTCCACGACCAGGTCACGACG
>CAZEFP010000625.1:0-2540 GCA_964511565.1 uncultured Planctomycetaceae bacterium | reverse complement strand
CGAGGTCTTCGGCGCGTCCATGGAGCTGGGGAACGCCGTCTCCGAGCTGAACGACCCGGCGGAGCAGCAGCGGCGCTTCGAGGAACAGGTCGCGTCGAAGGACCCGGAGACCCCCGGCGAGGTGGACGTGGACTACGTGCAGGCCCTGGAGTTCGGAATGCCCCCCACCGGCGGCCTGGGCGTCGGCATCGACCGCCTGCTGATGCTCCTGACGGGACAGGACTCCATTCGCGACGTCCTACTCTTCCCGGCGATGCGTAAGATCGAGGAGCAGGCGGCGGAAGCCGACGAGGCCTCGGAAGAGGCCCCCGCCGGCGCCTGACCCACACCGAGCTCCGTGTTCCGCACCTTCCTCAGCCTGCGCTACCTCAAGGCGCGCAAGACCAACTGGATCGGCATGGCCGGCATCCTGGTCGCCGTGGGAGCGCTCGTGCTGATCCTGTCGATCATGGCCGGGTTCCTGGAGGAGAGCCGCCGCACCCTGAGGGGCAACCTGGCGGACCTGGTCATCCAGCCGTCCTTCCAGTCGTCCGTCCTCCAGGAGAACGGTGACTGGATCCCGATGCAGACCGACGTCGAGCGCATGCTCGAGATCATCCGGGAGGACCCGGGGGTCGAGGCGGCGACCCCGCAGCTCCAGTGGTACGGGATCTTCGCCCCGGATGGCGGCGAGAGCGCCCTCGAGAAGCCCATGCAGGACGCCATCCAGCTCATCGAGCTGGTCGGCATCGACGTGGAGGGCGAGGGCGAGGCGACCGACTTCCGCGAGTCCCTGGAGGCCGAGTTCGGCAAGAAGCCGGGCCTCGGGAAGCACTGCAACGTCGGGCGCCCCGCCGACCTCGACGACCCGTTCGTCAACCTCAAGCCCAGAAGCCCCCGCCGGAGCCGCCCGAAGGTCCCGATCCTCGTGGGCGAACAGCTCGCCTACCTGTGGGGGCTCCGGCGCGGTCAGGAGGTCTCGCTCGTCACCGCCACCTACGACGAGGCGAGCTCGAAGCTGAACGAGACCGCCGCCAACGCCCGCTTCCAGGTCGTGGGCAGCTTCCGGAGCAAGGACAACGAGACCGACTCCCGGCGGATCTACATGGACCGTAGGGCCCTGGCGGACTTCCTCCAGCGAGACCGGCTGTGGTCCGCGGTGCTGGTCAAGCTGAACGACTACGAGCGCGACAAGGAGGACGTCCGGGCGCGCCTCTGGTCCAAGCTCCACGCGGAGGGGTTCCTGAGCGCGCCGGGGATCCGGATCAACGAGTTCCGGACCTGGGAGGACTTCCGTGCCACCCTCCTGGCCGCCATCCAGAACGAGAAGGCCCTGATGGGCATCATGCTCAGCCTGGTGCTGGTGGTGGCGGGCTTCACCGTCTTCGCGCTGCTCTCGATGATGGTCACGGAGAAGCGCCGGGACATCGGGATCCTCTGCGCCCTCGGGGCCACCCCGCGCGGAGTCCTCGCGCTGTTCCTGATGATCGGCCTCTGGGAGGCGGTGATCGGGAGCGCCTTCGGGGCGCTGATCGGCGTCGCGGGCGCCTACAACATCGACGCGATCGAGCGGAAGCTCTCGAGCACCTTCGGCTTCCAGATCTTCAACCGCGACATCTACCTCTTCGACTACATCCCCGCCGAGGTCTCCTTCAGCGGCGTGGCGTGGATCGTCGGCGGCGCGGTCTTCAGTACGCTGCTCTTCGCAGCCATCCCCGCCTGGCGTGCCTCGCGCCTCGACCCCGTGGAGGCGCTGCGGCACGAATGAGCGACCCCGGTCCCATCCAACCTTCCCCCGGGCCGAGCGGCGAGGTGGTCCTGTCGTGCGCTGGCGTGCGTCGCTCGTTCCCCGTGGGTGACCGCCGGCTGGAGATCCTGCACGGCATTGGCCTCGAGCTCCGCGCCGGCGAGCGGCTCGCGCTCATGGGCACCTCCGGGGCAGGGAAGACCACGCTGCTCAACATCCTCGGGCTCCTGGACCGGCCTACGGAGGGCTCCGTCACCGTCGCCGGTGAGGACGCATGGAGGCTCAGCCCCAAGCGCCGAGCCAACCTGCGCAACGAGCAGATCGGCTTCGTGTTCCAGTTCTATCACCTGCTCCCCGAGCTCTCGGCGCTCGAGAACGCGGTGCTCCCCGCGATGATCAAGCTGAGCCGAAGCGCGTACCGCTCGAACCGCAAGGAGTTCGTGGACCGTGCCACGACCATGCTGACCCGCTTCGGCCTCGCCGACCGCCTCCGCCACCGGCCCTCCCAGCTCTCCGGCGGTGAACAGCAGCGCATCGCCATCGCCCGCGCCCTCCTCCTGGACCCCCCGATCCTGATCGCGGACGAGCCCACGGGGAACCTCGACCGCGGGACCGGTGAGAAGGTCCTCGAGATCCTCCTGGACGAGCAGTCCGACCGAGGTGTCGCCCTGCTCCTCGTGACCCACGACGAGCGCCTCGCGAAGCGCTGCGAGCGCGTCCTCTACATGGAGGACGGCCTGATCCAGGCGGACTCCTCGGCGCCGATCCCCACCTGAGCCCTCCCCGATGTCGCGAGCGCGAAACGCAACCGTCT
>CAZEFP010000624.1:0-2540 GCA_964511565.1 uncultured Planctomycetaceae bacterium | reverse complement strand
GCGATCCGCGCGTTCATGAAGTGGGGCGACGAGCACGTCGAGAAGTACGACCTCTCCAGCCTGCGGCTCCTCGGCACCGTGGGGGAACCGATCAACCCGGCGGCGTGGATCTGGTATCGCGAGAAGGTGGGCGGCGGGCGCTGCCCGATCGTCGACACGTGGTGGCAGACCGAGACGGGCTCCATCATGCTCACGCCCCTGCCGGGGATGAGCGCCACCAAGCCGGGCTCGGCGATGACGCCCTTCTTCGGCGTGGACGCGGCCATCCTCGACGAGGAGGGCAACGAGGTACCCCACGGTGAGGGCGGGCTCCTCGCGATCCGCCGCCCCTGGCCCAGTATGCTGCGCGGGATCTGGGGGGACGAGGAGCGCTATCGCGAGACGTACTGGTCCCGCTGGGATGGCCGCTACTACATGGCGGGAGACGGCGCTCGCCGTGACGGAGACGGCGACTTCTGGATCATGGGGCGCGTGGACGACGTGCTCAACGTCTCGGGCCACCGCCTCTCCACCATGGAGGTGGAGAGCGCGCTCGTGAGCCACGAGGGCGTCGTCGAGGCGGCCGTCGTGGCGCGACCCGACGACCTGACGGGGGAGGCCATCGTGGCCTTCGTCATCCCCTCTGCCGAGGTCGCTGCGGACGGCGGGCTGGCGCTGGGAGCCCTCCTGAAGGGGCACGTCGCGGACGAGATCGGCAAGCTCGCGCGGCCGGCGGAGATCCGCGTCACCCCGCGGCTCCCCAAGACCCGCAGCGGCAAGATCATGCGGCGGCTCCTCCGAGCCATCGCCGCGGGCGACGAGATTCGCCAGGACACCACCACGCTCGAGGACCCTTCGATCCTCGACGAGCTTCGATCCGGAGTGAAAGCATGAGCCGACCCATCCTCGCCACCCTCGCGCTCCTCCTGGCTCCCCCGGGGCTGGCACAGGGGGACCTGCCCTCCAAGCGCTCGGACATCCTCCCGGAGGTCGACCAGATCATCGCGAGCCACGACTGCCTGGCCTGTCACGACCCCGAGTCGAGCGTCCGGGAGCGCCTCGACCCGATCGCCGCGCCCGACCTCGCCGGTGTCGTCGGGCGAGTGGACCGGCGCTGGCTCGTGGACTTCCTGGCGAACCCTCGGGAGACCCGCCCGGGGACGAGCCACCCGCACCAGCTCGCGGGCCTCGAGGCGGACGGACGCCTGCAGGCGGCGGAGGGACTGGCGGCGTTCCTGGAGGCCAACGGCTCCACGCGGAGCCAGGTGGGAGAACCGGTGGAGGAGACCAGTGACTTCGGCACCGTGGAGCGGGGCCGAAAGCTCTTCCACACCGTCGGCTGTGTCGCGTGCCACGGTCCGCTGGAGGACGCCTACGACCTCGAGATCACCCTCGTGGAGCTCGAGGCCGAGCTGCTCGCCGCGGAGGAGGCGGGTGAGGCCGCCGAGGAGGAGTGGGAAGAGGACGAGGAGGAGCCCCTGCTCGTGCGACCCGGAACCCTGGCGCCCGATCCTCACCCGCTCCCCTCCGACCTCGCGCGCAAGTACCGCATCAGCACGCTCGCGGCCTTCCTCCAGGACCCGGTCTCGGTGCGCCCGTCCGGGCACTGCCCGTCCATGGGGCTCGACGCGGACGAGGCGCGGGCCATGTCTGCTTACCTGCTGCGGGCGCAGTCCCAGCGGCGGGACGGGAGCCAGGAGCGGCGGCCCGGGCTGGTGGTCAACGTCTACGAGGCGCCGAACCTCCAGCGGGGAGGCCTTGCCCGACTGGACGAGCTGAAGCCCGTGGCCACTGAGGTCGTGCAGGCCATCGGGATCGAACCGCGGACCCGCGACGATCAATTCGGCCTGCGCTTCACCGGATTCCTCGAGATCCCCGCCGAGGGGACCTACCGCTTCCACCTCGCATCGGACGACGGTTCGCGGCTGCGGATCGCCGGAGAGGTGGTCGTGGACAACGGCGGCATCCACGGCACCAAGACGGTCTCGGGGAGCGTGGACCTCCCCGCGGGGTCCACGCCCATCGAGGTGACCTTCTTCGAGGCCTCGGGTGGAGAGGTGCTCTCGCTGGAGTGGGAGGGCCCCGGGGTGACCCGAGGGCCGCTGCCCCCCGAGCGGCTCTCGCACTGGCCCTTGATCTACCGAGTGCTCGGCGCGGACGGCAAGGCCCTCGAGGATGCGGTCGCGGCGGCGCCGAACCCGCAGCTCGTCGAGCGGGGCCGGAAGGCCTTCGCGCGGCTGGGGTGTGCCACCTGCCACGCCGGCGTGCTCCCCGGACCGGCGCCCGAGGTGGTTCGCGTGCCGCCGTCCCTGGAGGACCTCGACGGGGCGCGGCCGGGGCAGCTCCTTTGCTTGCGGCCGAACGGGCGATACGGCTTCGAGCCCGACGTCGCAGGCCAGCTGGTCGCGGCCTTCGTGCGTCCCGCGGGCATCGCCGCGGGTGGGAATTCCGCGGATGCTGCCGTTCAGCGGCGGCTCGCGGGCCGGCGGTGCTACTCCTGCCACCGCCGAGATGACATCGGCGGCGTCCATCCGGAGCTCCAGGCGTTCTACGTGGGGGAC
>CAZEFP010000623.1:0-2541 GCA_964511565.1 uncultured Planctomycetaceae bacterium | reverse complement strand
GCCGGGCCCCCCGCGGCGATGACCCGCCGGTGGACCTCGGCCATCTCGAGCCGGGGGTCGACCTCCGCCTCCACCTCCACGAGCTCTCCCTCCGCCCTCAGGCGGTCGAGGAAGGCGGGGAGGTCGAGGGGCGCAGAGTGAGGCATGGATGTGAGACGCAGGTTCGGGGGGAGTCTAGTCCCATGACGGTCTTCACCGGAACCCAGGTGGGATCGTAGTGTTGAATGGGGTTCCAGCGCCGTACCGGCGGCTGCTCTTCCCGCTGCGACGCTTCGTCCAATGATCCACTCACTCCCACTCTTCGCCGCCGGCCACCTCCTGCTCACAGTCTCGATGCTGGGCGGGGGTCTGCCGGCCGCGGACGCGTCGGCCTCGTCGGCAGCGCGCCCCGCCGCCCTCAGGGCCGCGGCCGTCGATGCGATGCCGGGGGAGGAGGAGTCGCTGGACCTGCCCTGGGATCGGCGTTCGGTCGAGCACGTGTGGAACCGGGCGGGCTTCGGCATTCGCTCGGAGGACGTGGATGCGTGGGTCGAGGCGGGGCCCAGGGCGCTGGTCGACCACCTGGTGCGCCCGCGTCCGAGTGCAGGGGAGGGAGCCTGGGTCCCCTTCGAGTACGAGCCGCTGCCCTACACCGCCGCCGAGTACAGCCGGGCGAGCGGAGACGAGAAGCGCGAGCTTCGGAGGCGCCGGAACCGTTGGTACAAGGAACAGTTCGCCGCGTTTCGGGAGGGCTGGGTCGAGGGGATGCTCGCGGGGGAAGACCCTCTCCGCGATCGAATGACGCTCATGTGGCACGGGGTCTTCACCTCGTCCCTGGAGACGGTGAAGCGCCCCGCGCTCATCATCCAGCAGCACCGGACCATCCGCACCCGGGCGCTCGGTAGCTACTCGGGCCTCTTGCACGCGATGCTCGAGGACCCCGCGCTGCTCGTCTACCTGGACAACGACGACAATCGGAAGGGCCGGCCGAACGAGAACCTGGCGCGCGAGGTCATGGAGCTCTTCGCCCTCGGCGAGGGGAACTACGACGAGGTGGACATCACGGAGGCCGCCCGCAGCCTCACGGGGGCAGGCGTCAGGGCGTCGCTGGACGTCGCGACCTACCGCTTCAACCGGAAGCAGCACGACGGCGAGCCCAAGACCATCCTCGGGGTCCGTGGGGACCACGGCCCGTCCGACCTCGCGGACATCCTGCTGGAGCAGCCGGCCTGCGCCTCCTTCATCGCGCGCACGGTGATCGAGTACCTCGAGGGCGTGCCGGCGGAGGACGAGCGAGTGGAGGAGTACGCCGCGCGCCTGCGGGAGACCGGCTACGACGTCGGCTATCTCGTCGAGCGCCTGCTGCTGGATCCGCGCTTCTATCGCGACGAGGTGATCGGCGCGCGTGTCGCGAGCCCGATCGACTTCCTCGTGGGCAGCGCCATCCGCCTCGAGGCTGACGTGCCCCCCGGGTTCATCGTCGAGGCGGCGGCAGACCTCGGGCAGGACCTGTTCCAGCCGCCCAACGTGAAGGGGTGGGACGAGGGCCTCGCCTGGATCACCACCTCGACGTTCATGATGCGCGGCAACATCGCGGGTGCCATCGTGGGCGCCGTGGACATCGATACCCTGCGGGCCGACGCCACGGACATGATGGAGATGTCAGGGGCCATGGACGAGATGGGGCCGATGACGGGGAAGGAGAAGCGTCGCGCCGAGGGGCAGCAGATCAAGCGCTACGAGGTGGCGGGCCTGGCGTCGCTGCTCCGCAAGGCGAAGTACGAGCCGAGCTCCATGGAGGCGCGGGCGGTGCGGGACGCCGGCGCGAGCAGCGACCGGGAGGTCGTGGAGCTCCTCTCCTCGCGGCTGCTCGCGATCGAGCCGCCGGAGGAGACCCTCCAGATGCTCGAGCTTCAGCTCCGCGAGATCCGCGAGAAGTACGAGATCGACGCCGCCGACATGCCGCGCTTCCGCCGCAAGAATCAGCGCGCCTTCCACGAGTTCTCGCACCTCGTCCTCTCGTTGCCCGAGGCGCAGCTCCACTGAAGCCCCTCGGAATCTCCAAGGCCCACCCCATGAGCATGCACAAGCCCGACCGACGGTCCTTCCTGCGCGCAGCGGCCGCCTCGGCCGCCGGAGCAGCCTTCCTGCCCCGTGCTCTCGCCAGCGGAGCGCGGTGTCAGCCGCTCCCCGGAGGAGCGGGCAAGAACCTCGTGTTGGTCCAGCTCTCGGGCGGCAACGACGGGCTCGCCACGGTCATTCCCCACGGAGATGACGAGCTGCGTCGTCGACGCCGCACCACGGCACACAAGGCCTCCCAGGTGCTGAAGCTGGATGACTACCGCGGGCTGAACCCGGGCCTCGGCGCGCTCCGTGAGCGCTTCGACCAGGGCCACCTCGCCATCGTCGAGGGATGCGGCTACCCGGACGCGATCCGCTCCCACTTCAGGTCCTACGAGGTCTGGCACACGGGGCGCCGGGCCGGTCGGATCTCGGGGGACGGCTGGGTCGGCCGCCTCGCGGCCACGCGATGGGCGGAAGAGCCGCGACCGGACCGGGTCG
>CAZEFP010000622.1:0-2552 GCA_964511565.1 uncultured Planctomycetaceae bacterium | reverse complement strand
AGGGGAGCTGCTGCTGCACTTCCTCGGGGAGATGTTCCACCCCTCCATGCGGGGCTACTTCCCCGGCGACTCCCTGCGGCGGGTGCTGACCCACGACCCGGAGAAGGTGCGCGGCCTGAAGCTGTCGCTCCTGGACCGTGAGCTCGAGGAGACCCTGCGCGCCGAGCTCGCGCCCCGGGGCCAGGTGATCCTGACCGGGGACGACTACAACTTCGCCGCGCTCATCGAGGGCCAACCGGGCCCGGCCAGCGACCTCGCGCCCCTCGGCGGGCGCCCCCTCGCGGGCGGCCCCTTCAGCCACGCCCTGCTCGGCATCTTCGCCGCGGTGACGCGCCCCGCCTCGGTAGCCCTGCGCCTGCTCGACGCCGGCGACGTCGAGGGGTATCGCGAGCTCATGGGCCGCTGCGAGCGGCTCGGCCGCGTGATCTTCGAGGCCCCGGTGCAGCGCTACAAGTCGGGCATCGCGTTCCTCGCCTGGCTCAACGGGCTGCAGGAGAACCGCATGCTCGCCAACCACGAGGAGCACGCCCGCAGCCTCGACTACTACCTGCGCGTCGCCGAGGCGGCGAGCCTTGCGGGCGCCATCGAGGACGCGGAGCTGGCCACCGGGCGGCTCACCGCGCTGATCGAGAACCGCGCGGGCTGAACGGGGACCGCGCTCGCGGAAAGGGCGACTAGGATGGGGCGATGAAGCGCCCCATCGACCGACGACAGCTCCTGACCGCATCCCTGGCCGCCGCGGCCCTCTCGGGCGAGGCGTTGGCCGCCGCCGGGAGGGTCCAGGAAGACGCGCCCAAGCCCAAGGCGCGCTTCCGCAAGGCCCTGAAGTACGGGATGGTGCAGGAGCCCTCCGCGCCGACCGTCGCCGACCGCTTCGCGCTCCTCAAGGGGCTCGGCTTCGACGGGGTCGAGCTGGACAGCCCCTCCAACCTCGACGAGGACGAGGTCCTCGAGGCGGCCGAGGCCACGGGCCTGGTGGTCGAGGGACTCGTGGACTCGAAGCACTGGCAGGAGAACCTGGGGTCCGACGACGCCGAGACCCGCCGGCGCGGCCGCGAGGCCCTGGACTTCGCCCTGCGGCAGGCCACGCGCCTCGGCGCCGACAGCGTGCTCCTGGTGCCGGCCGTCGTGAACGCTGGGACAAGCTATGGCACGGCTTGGCGCAACTCGGTGGCCGAGCTGCGCGAGATCGCTCCCCTCGCCGAGAGCCTGGGCGTGCGCATCGCCCTCGAGAACGTCTGGAACAACTTCCTCCTCTCCCCCGTGGAGGCCCGCCATTACCTCGAGGAGATCGGCAGCCCCGCCGTGGGCTGGCACTTCGACGTGGGCAACGTCCTGCGCTACGGCTGGCCGGAGCACTGGATCGAGGTGCTGGGCGCCGAGTACGTGTTCAAGCTCGACATCAAGGACTACAGCCGCAAGAAGATGAACGACGAGGGCCTGTGGAAGGGCTTCAACGTCAAGATCGGCGACGGAGACAGCGGCTGGCCGCGGGTCCTCGCGGCCCTGGACGCCATCGGCTTCGACGGCTGGGCGGCGGCCGAGGTCGGCGGCGGGGACGCCGAGCGACTCGCGGATATCGCGAAGCGCATGGACCAGGTCCTCGGGCTCTCGGACTGAGGCGAGGGTCGACCCGTTGGCTCGAACCAGGCGCGCCATCGGGAATACCCGAGCTTGTGAAGGCGCGTGTCACAAGACGGGCCCCGAATCTTGACAGTTGTGGAGAACTCGAACTGAGGCCCCTTCGTCCTGAGGCAAGCTGAAGCGACGCGGTCCATCGCCGATCGCGTCGCCGAGTCCCCATTCCCCAGGATCTCCCCATGCAAGTCCTCGCTCATGCGGCCGCTCGCGCGGCCGCGCTCCTCGCCGCACCTGCGCTCCTCGCGGGCCTCACGTCCGCGCAGACCGCCCAGATCTTCCCTCTCCAGCCGGCCCCCGGGGCGGAGCTGAAGCTCGGCGAGGCCGTACTGACGACGGACCTCTCGGCCATCGCCACCCTCACCACCCTCGATGAGGTCGTCCTCACGGGCGTCCCGCTCCCCTCGGGCGAGACGGTCTCCCTCGACCTGAAGCGCATCGACGTGGAGCGGCGCCGGTTCGGCGTCCACGTCGACGGGGTGCTGATCCCCGGGATCACCGATGGGCTCGGCCTCTCGGTCTGGAAGGGACAGATCACCGGAGACGAGCACAGCGACGTCATGCTCGGCTTCTCGAGCACCGGCTCTCGCGGCTGGATCCGGAGCCGCCAAGAGCTCGTCCACCTGCTCGCCATGCCCCACGAGGGCGGCAGCTGGCGCGCCGCGCCGGGCCTCCTGGTGACCGAGGAGAGCCTCAACGCCCAGGGCCACGTGCACGAGGGGAACTGCGAGACGCGCCCCCCCGCCACCCCGCCGGTCCCGCGCCCGTTCCAGTCCGGCCCGGTCACGTCCCAGATGGTGACCACCGACTCCGTCAGCCTGCGGGAGTGCCCGATCGCGATGGAGACGGACTACCAGCTGTACCAGCTGTTCAACGACGTCAACGCGACCACCGCGTACCTGACGACGCTGCTG
>CAZEFP010000621.1:0-2554 GCA_964511565.1 uncultured Planctomycetaceae bacterium | reverse complement strand
CTGTGTGAGCACCCCGACTGCGACGGAAGCGGCATCGCCGACCGGTGCCAGGCCCAGGCGCTCGGCGGTCTCTCGGGGGAGTACTACCCCAATCGGCTCCTGAGCGGGGAGCCCTACAGCCGCATCGACGCGGCCGTGGACTTCGAATTCGACCTCGAGCCTCCGTTCCCGGGGCTGCTCCCGCAGAACGACTGGAGCGCCCGCTGGACCGGCGCCCTGCGCACGACGGCCGCTGGCACCTACACCTTCGGGCTCCAGCACAGCGTCGGGGTCCGGCTGTGGCTGAACGGCATCCTGGTCATCGACGACTGGCAGGACGGCAGCGGCTACGACATCGGGACTGTGGATCTGCCGGCCGGCACGGAGGTCTTCCTCAAGCTGGAGTACTTCACCGAGTCCGGCACCAGCGACCTGCGGCTGGACTGGACGCCGCCGGGAGCCACGGGCGCGGTGACCGTGCCGACCGCTTCCCTACGCCCGCTGATCGATCTGATCGCGGACGGGATCCCCGACAACTGCCAGTATCCGGACTGCAACGGCAACGGGGTCGACGACGCCCTTGATGTCGCCCTGGGCACCGAGCTGGACTGCGACGGGAACGGCGTGCCCGACTCCTGCCAGGTGGGCGAGGACTGTGACCTCAACGGGCTGCTCGACACCTGTGAGCTCCTTGCGGGGAGCGGGCTCGTGGCGCGGTACTACGAGTCGCTCGGCGGCGCGGGGGGCTTCTCGAACCTGCTGCTCCTCCAGATCGACCCCAACATCGACTTCGACTGGGCGGGAGGCGCCCCATGGCCGGGGGTGCCCGCCAACGAGTTCGCAGTGCGCTGGAGCGGTGCCCTGACGACGCCCGGAGTGGGCGGCACCTACCGCTTCCACATCCAGTCCGACGACGGGGTGCGCTTCTGGCTCGACGGCCAGCTGCTGGTGGACGAGTGGCACCCCTCCTCGGGGAATGTGTACGAGGTGGATGTCCCCCTGGGCGCCAACACCAGCCACGTGTTCCAGCTCGACTACTACGAGGGGGGCGGGGACGCGCGCATCTTCGCCCGCTGGACCGTGCCCGGAGGGACGGAGGTCCCCATCCCGGCGACGGCGTTCTCCGCCAGCTCCGACGTGAACGGCGACGGCCATCCCGACATCTGCGACCGGGACTGCGACGGCGACGGCCTGTTCGACCTCTTCGAGCTCGCGACCGGGACCGCAGTGGACGCGGATGGCGACGGGCTCCCGGATGACTGCGCCGCGGGCACAGGACACTGGCGCTTCGAGGAGGCCGGCGGCGCGACGCTCCTGGACGCCACGGGCAACGGACTAGCAGGGACCCTCAGCCCCCTCCCCACCCGCGGGCGAGGCGTGCCGACCGCTGAGATCCCGGTGCTCGGGGTCGACAACCTGAGGACCCTGAACCTCAACTGGCAGGACGCGAGCAACGGCGGCTACGCGGAGGTCTCCGATCCGGCGGGGCTCCTCTCGGCCGGGGGCGAGGACTTCACCCTCGAGGCGTGGGTGAAGCTCGACATGACCTCGAACACCGGGAGCTCGAACCAGCGGCAGTGGCTCTTCCAGAAGAAGCCCCCGGCCGCTTCGGACGCCCTGCTCGACTACGGCCTGCTCGTCCAGGGGGGGAACCTTACGGGCAACGGCAAGGAGCTCGTCTTCCGCTGGGGCGACGGCGCCTCGGTCTTCGACCTGTGGAGCTCCCTGCGCATCGAGGACACCCAGTGGCACTTCGTGAGCGTCGCCTACGACAGCCTACGGGGCGAGCTGCGCTTCGGCCTGGACGGCACCTACGAGGTGAAGTCCTTCGTGAAGCCGGACACCTCGAGCCTCGACCCGCTCCTCATCGGGGCCCACGAGAACCAGTCGGCCACGCTGAACCAGTTCCTCCGCGGCCGCATCGACGAGGTGCGCTTCACGCGCGCCGCGCTTCCCCCCGAGCTGCTGCTGGACGCCGGACTCTGAGGCCGCTCGGAGGAGCTACGGCTCCAGGTTCGAGCCGCCCCCCGATCCGAGGGGGGGACGGCCCGCGCCGTCACGAGCTCAGAGGGCCGCCACGCAGGCCCTAGCATCGCTCTCGAAGCCCATGGTGGCCTCCCCCACGTCGGAGAGGCGCTCCACCACCTGGTCGAGCTGTGCCGCGGCCGCGGCGACCGTGTCGGTGATCTCCCTCACGGCTGCGCCCTGCTGCTCGACGGCCGCCGCGATGGAGCCCGCGTTGCGGTCCACCTCGCTGATGACCTCGGCCACCGAGGTGATCGCCTGGGCGGCCTCGGCCACGTACTCCTGGACCTCCTTGACCTGAGCCTCGATGTCGGTAGTCGCACCTTGCGTCTGGTGGGCCAGGCCCTTGACCTCTCCAGCGACGACCGCGAATCCCTGACCGGCCTCTCCTGCGCGCGCGGCCTCGACGCGCGCGTTGAGAGCGAGCAGGTTCGTCTGGCTCGCAAGCTTGCCGATCAGCTGCGTCACCCGCCCGATCGTGCGCGAGGCCTCCTCGAGCCGGTGCATCGAGGACGACGCGGCGCCCGACAGCTCGCTCGCGGAGCGCACC
>CAZEFP010000620.1:0-2569 GCA_964511565.1 uncultured Planctomycetaceae bacterium | reverse complement strand
GGTGCCAGACGTCCACGGAGAGGTCCCGGCCGGTGACCTGGACGGGGAACTGCTTGACGAGCCGGAAGTTCTCCGCGACGTAGCGCCGGAACTTCGCGCGCAGCTCCGGCTCGTAGGTCATCAGGTTGTCGTTCCTGAGGACGAGCCAGACGGACTTGCCGCTCTTGACCTCCTGGCGGACGAACCACGGGTTGTAGCTGTCGAAGAGGACCACGTCCTCGGACCTCCTGACCCGCCGGGGGTGCCGGTCCCCGAGGTAGAACTCCACCACCGCCGCGGGGTCCGAGAGGACCGCGTCACCCTCCTGGCGGTTGGCGGCCACGAACTCCGCCGCGTCGCGCCAGCGGGGGCGCTGGCCTCGCTCGGAGGTCAGATAGAGCGCGGATCCCGCGAGCTGCGGGAGCACGAGCGCCACCACGACGGCCGCGCGCAGGACCCCATCGCGCTGGATCCCCTGGGCGCCTAGGGGCCAGGCAGCCAGGAGCGCCACGAAGGGAAAGAACGAGAAGAGGTACTGGGCGGAGACGGTCGCCGCAGCGGACAGGCAGGCGAGCGCGCCCCCTCCAATCAGGACCACGACGAGCACGAATCGGCCCCGCGCATCCGCCCCCCTCACGATCAGGAGCGCCGCCGCGAGCACCGCGGCCCCCAGCGCTGGCGTCACGTACCAGCCCGTGGTGAGCACGAAGTGCGCCGCCGAGCCGATGGGGTCGCTCACCGCCTTGGTCGCCTGATACCTCGTCCAGGCACCGAGGATCCACGGGGAGCCCAGGAGCGCGGGGAGGAGCAACGCGATGGCGGCCGAGCGACCGATGACCCGCTGCCCCGGCGGGGAGGCCGCCGCCGCCACCGCGAGCGCGCCCGCCAGGAGGGCCGCCTGCAGGTGGAAGAAGACCCCGGCCGCGGCCAGGAGAATCCCGGCTGTGACCTGTGGCCAGCGGCTCGCCAGGAGACCTCGGATCGTGACCCCCGCGCCCAGCAACGAGCTCAGCTGAACGAAGGTGTAGAAGCGCGCCGTCTGGGACCATTGCAACTCCCAGGCGCTCACCGCGATGAGCAGGGCCGCCACGCCCGAGCGGGTGGGACCGGCGAGCGGGCGGAAGGCCCAGTACGCCAGCGGGATCGCCAGGTACCCGGCGATGGCCGGGAGCAGCCGGAGGCTGAACTCCGTGGGCTCGCCCCCCGTCCACTCCACCGTCTGTCGGACGAGCCAGTATCCGGCGCGGTTGAAGAGGCCATCGGGAAAGTCGTGGCTGTCGCCCCAGGTCAGCACCTCGTCGAACCAGAGGCTCCACTCGCCGAGTCGCACGAAGCGCAGGAGCCCGAGCACGAGCGCCCCGAGCAGGAGTGCGGCTCCACCCGTGGACGGCTCCTGCCCGGCGGGGGGCAGGGACCCTGACGCGCGTTGGGTCTCGGAGGAGGTCAGCGGTGCGGCCATCTGCGGGGGCATGATCGCTTTGGGGACAGCGGGATCCAGCCGAATTTGCCATCGTCCCCCCTGGCCCCCCCTCAGGAGCCCAGGATCCCCTTCGGGCGGGAAGTCCCTTTGGGGGACTCACCGACCCCTGGGAGAGTCTCGGAGTTCGTCAAGACCGCGCGGTCCGCTGACCGAGACAAGTCGTGGCTGGCCATTGGCGCCGGTCGGACCCAGAATCTGAACCATGGCCCCCCACTCCCTCCTGCGCCGGACCCGCAGCGCGCTGCTCCTCCTCGCGGCCGTCCCGCTCTTCACGGGCTGCATCGCCGCCCGGCGTCCCATCGTCCTGGACTCGAGCCCGCCGGGCGCGGAGGTCTTCATCGACGACGTGAGCGTCGGCCTCTCGACCCCGGTGCGGATCCAGCTCCCCGACGAGCCCCACAAGGTGGAGTTCCGGCTCGAGGGCTACCGCACGGAGACCCGGCGCTGGAAGATCGGCGAGCGAGACCTCGTGATCTTCTACATGGACAGCTTCACCAACCTGACCTCCTGGCCGTTCCCGATCTTCCTCGCCGGGAAGGACTTCTTCTTCCCGATCAAGAACCGTGACGGGGAGATGCCCCACCGCATCCACGTGCAGATGACCCGCTCCCGTGAAGGGGAGCGCTGAGACGTTGCCCGAGCACGCCGCCGTCTTCCTCGACCGGGACGGCACCATCAATCGCGAGGTGGACTACCTCGCCGACCCCGCTGACCTCGAGCTCCTGCCGGGAGTCGCGGAGGCCCTACGGCGCCTGAAGGAAGCTGGCTATCTGCTCTGCGTGGTGACGAACCAGAGCGGGGTCGCCCGCGGGCTCCTCGACGAGGACCGGCTCGCGGAGATCCACGCCCGCCTGCGGGAGCTCCTCGCGGCCGAGGGGGTGGAGCTCGACTGGATCGGATACTGCCCGCACCACCCCTCGGAGGGGCGCCCCGGATACCGGGCCAACTGCTCCTGCCGCAAGCCACGTCCGGGGATGATGCTGGAGGCCGCCGCCACCCTCGGGATCAGCCTGGAGCGCTCCTGGTGCGTCGGGGACTCCATGCGCGACCTGAAGGCAGGGGAGCGGATCGGCGTCATGGGGCTGCTGGTCCGCACCGGCAAGGGAGCCG
>CAZEFP010000619.1:0-2570 GCA_964511565.1 uncultured Planctomycetaceae bacterium | reverse complement strand
CGCCCGACGCCCCGTCACCATGCCCGGCCTCCAGGGACACCAGATCTTCATCACGGAGACCGGTGGCGCATGGCTGCTGAACCCCGAAGAGGGCACCCTCCGCGGCCCGCGTGAGCTCTCGGCTCCGCCGGTCTTCGGCCCCGTGGTGATCGGAGACGAGGCCCGCGCCCTCCTGCGGGACGGGAGCGTCGCGTCGTGGACGTCCAGCCTGATGCCGAGGCTCGGCGGGGACGCCGAGTCGAGCGGGCTCGACGAGTCCCTCCGGCACGGCTTCCAGGGTCTCTTCAACGTCCAGCGCCCCACGGGCAGCGGGAGCGCCGCCCTGCGGACCGCCACCTCCGATGGCAGCGGCTGGTCCATCCTCGTCGAGGACGACTGGTACCGGATCGTCGAGGACGTCCCGGAGGCCGCGGACGGCCAGGAAAGCAGGCGCCCCTCGGAGCCCTTCCTCATCCGTCGAAAGGGCTCCTGGTCCTACGTCGCCTGGGAGGCTCCCTCGGTCAAGGGCGACCCGCCGGTCCTCTGGATCTCGGACGGCATGGGGCTTCGCGCCTTCCTGCCGCCGAACACCCAGCGGACGATCACCGGGTCCTAACCCTTCGGGTTGGGCCGCTCGGGGTCGAAGACTCGCGGGGCCCCCTCCCGCCGCGGTCGAACCGAGCCCTCGATCCCGGCGGCGAGCTCGGTGGCCAGCTCCTCGAGCTCCTTGACCAGCTCGGGCTCGCGGGCCGCCATGTCCTTGCTCTCCGAGGGGTCACGCTCGACGTCGAAGAGCATCCCCTCCGGGAGCTTCAGCTTCCAGGGGCCCCGGCGGACACCAGCCAGCGCCCCCCGTGAGGTGAAGTAGACGAAGGGCCGCGCCTCGAGCGCCGCCGCCGCCTCGGGGTCTCCTGCGAGCGCCGCCCCAACGTCGACGCCGTCGATCTCATGGACCGGCAGCGAGGCGCCCGTCCAGCTCGCGATCGTCGGGAGCAGGTCCATGGTGTTCATCGGCGTCCTCATGGTGACCCCGGCCGGCAGCCGAGCCGGCCAGCTCATGACGCAGGGCACCCGCTGGCCACCCTCCCAGTTGGTCCCCTTGCCGTCGCGCAGCAGGCCGGCGGATCCACCCTGCAGGCCATAGGGCAGCCACGGGCCGTTGTCGGAGGTGAAGATCACCAGGGTGTTGTCCCGCAGCCCGCGCTCCTCGAGCTCGCCGAGTACCCGACCGACGCTGGCGTCGATCTCCTCGATGACGTCACCATAGAGCCCGCGCCGGCTCTCACCCGCGAAGTCCTCCGAGGCGTAGATCGGAATGTGCGGCATGGAGAAGGGAACGTAGGCGAAGAACGGCTCGCCGTCCCCCACGTCGCGGATGAACTCCAGCGCCGCGTCGGTCTGCCGGCGCGTGAGCAGGGCCTGGTCCGGCTCCCACTCGGTGACCTCCGTGCCCTCCATCCAGGGGAACCGGAAGCGATACTTCGTCCCAGCCTTGCGGTGGAACTGCGCCATGTCATTGGAGTAGGGCACGCCGGAGAAGCGATCGAAGCCCTGGTCCGTGGGCAGCAGCCCCTCGCAGTGACCGAGGTGCCACTTGCCGAAGCACCCCGTGGCGAAGCCGCGGTCGCGGAGGATCTCGGCGAGCGTCTCCTCCTCCGGGTTCAGCCCCCACCGGTCCGCGGGGAAGACCACGTGCCGCTCCATGCCGATGCGCTTGGGGTAGCAGCCCGTGAGCAGCGCCGCGCGGGACGGAGAGCACACAGGGCTCGCCACGTAGAACTGGGTGAGCTTCAGCCCGGCCTCCGCCAGCCCGTCGATGTTCGGCGTCGCGATGGTCGGGTGACCGAAGCAGCCGAGGTCGCCGTAGCCCTGGTCGTCGGTGAAGAAGAGGACGATGTTGGGAGGAGCCTGCTCCCGCGGGGCGGGAGCCGCAGTCCGCGGACCGGCGCAGCCCGAGGAGAGCAGGACGAGGGAGAGGAGGAGGGGCTGGACCTGGCTCATGGCGTTCGCGCGGACTGTTCGAGTGCTCCCTGGGGGGCGGCGTGCTGGCACCGTACCCTGGAGACATGAACATCGCGCGCAGAGAACTCCTGGCGGCGGGCCTCGGCGCCGCCGTCCTCGGCCAGCGCCCTGGCCTCGCCTCCACCACTCGAGCGCTCGCCCAGGAGACGCCCCAGGACCCCGAAGCTCCGGTGGAGGACGGCTGGACCCGCCACGCGGCCCAGGAGATCGGCCTCGAGGGCCGCGGATGGGACGAGGTGGAGACGCCCTTCGACCGGCTCCCCCTCCGAGCCAAGGGGGTGGTCCGCGAGCAGGTGTGGCGCCTCTCCACCGACAGCTCCGGGATGTTCGTCACCTTCCGCGCGGCCACCCCGGCCATGCGCTTCGAGGTCGAGCTACGGCAGGCGCGGCTGGAGATGCCCCACATGCCAGCCACCGGGGTGAGCGGCGTCGACCTGTATGCGCGTGAGGCCGACGGCCCCTGGCGTTGGGTCTTCTGCCCACGACCGGGCGCGCAGACCTACAGCGCCGAGCTCAAGGGGCTCTCCCCCGAGCCCCGCACGTACCGACTGTACCTCCCCCTCTACAAC
>CAZEFP010000618.1:0-2577 GCA_964511565.1 uncultured Planctomycetaceae bacterium | reverse complement strand
CATCCTGCTAGACCTCCCCGGACAGGGGAGCGCCACGCGGGTCTCCTACCTCGGCCACGCCCTGGACGGCCCCTGGGTCACCAACACCCGCGGGGTGGGGGCCTGACCTTCTTCGACGTGCCGATTGAGGACTGCCCGGAGCCGCCGCCGTCGAGCTTCTGCGTCGCCGCGCCGAACTCCGTGGGGGCCGGCGCGAGCATCGGGGCGGGGGGCACCTCCTCGATCCTCAACAACGACTTCATCCTGCAGGTGTTCTTCCTGCCGCCGAACCAGGCCGGCTTCTTCTTCTACGGGTCGACGCCGGGTCAGGTGCCGCTCGGGGACGGCTTCCTCTGCATCGGCCAGAGCGGCGGGATCCAGCGGCTCCCGGTGGCCCCGTCCAACTTCCTCGGGAGCGCCTTCTTTGCCCTCGACTTCGGCGCGCCGCCCCTGAACGCGGGGGCCGGCCAGGTCGTGGCGGGGACCCACTACTACTTCCAGTACTGCTACCGCGACCAGGGCGCCGCGGGCTTCAACTTCAGCGACGGCCTCGACGTGAGCTTCTGCCCATAGCGTTGGCCGCCGCGACGCCAACGCTCCAGAGGAGGAGGTAAGGCATCCACGCCCAGAGGAAGAAGTTGAACAGGAGGCCGCCCATGAACTCCCCCGCCTTGTCGGGCAGCAGGACGACGGCCCCGTCGGTGAGGGACTTGACCCCCTCGGAGGTCCAGGCGATCGCGATGAAGCCGGCCCAGACCATGAACGGGAGCATGCAGCCCACGAGCATGGGGTGGGTGCCCCTTTTCCTCGTCTTCGAGGGGGGCGCGGCGGCGGAGGGAGTGGGATCGGTCATGGGGAGGCCTCTGTGACCCGGAGGTGCGGTTGACCTGGCGGGGTTGCTGGCCAAGTGGCCCTCGAGACGCCCACGCCGTGGCATGCCCTCATCCTCGGGCCCAGAGCGCGCTCCAGGCCCTCTTTCCCGCGAGGCGGATCGATCACCCCACTCGATCGATCGGCTGCGCGGCTCAGCGCCCCACGCCGCTGGCGTAGCCCTGGACGATCCCTTCCAGCTCATCCCGCAGCTGGCGATAGAGCTCCACCTGCCCCCCGTGGATGAGGACGCGGTCGTAGAGGGCCAGGGTGCCGTGGAGGAACGAGAGCTGCCCGTAGTGCTCGCGGATGCCCGGCCCCTGGAAGTAGGCGGCCGCCCCTTCCGCGGCCCCTGCCTCGAGCCCTTGTTCCTGGAGCGCCTCGGCGCCGTGGCGGTAGTTCACCCAGGGGTGATCCTCGTTGTAGTAGCGCAGGGTGATCCGGTCCACGAGGTCGTTGTTGTCCTCGAGGCGCTTCGAGACGTACTCGTAGTAGTCGCGGAGGTTCTTGTTGATGGGCTCGGGGAAGAGCTGGAGGCGCCCGTTGGACAGCAGCGACTTGTACGTCGAGTTGTTCATGAAGAACGTGCTGTAGCGGTAGGGGGTCTCCAGCGCCATCAGCTGGGACGTGAAGCCCTCGTAGTCCAGTTCACCCGTGCGAAACGCGTTGGTGATCGTGAGGACCCGGCCGAGCGCCACCTCGCCCTGGTCAATGTGGGCCGCCACCTGCTCGAGCCTCTCTTTGTCCCGTGCGAGGTCCTGCAGGAGGCTCCGCACGTCCTGCTCGTGCAGCTTCGCCTGCTGCCGGTCGTGCCGCCATCCGTCGAGGCCGAAGGAGACAGTGACCCCGAGCACGACGACGAGGAACTCGAGGAGGTAGGGGAGGAACCGGAGGCGTCGGGGCTCGGTCATGGCGAGAGCAGGGACTGGGGCGAACGGGGGCGCGCTCCGGCGCCTCCGCTCAACCATAGCAACCCTCACCCCGTGGCCTCAGCCTCGCGCAGCGGCGAGGGGGCGCTCAGCGCCTTGAGATGCAGTAGAGCGCCCGGGATCCCCTGAGGAAGAGCTCGTCCCCGGCGATGGCGGCGGAGGCGCTGAAGGTGTCGTCGAGGACGTTGTGTGCCAGGATCTCCGGGTTCGCCGGGTCGGCGCGGAGCACGGCGGTGACGCCGCTGCGGTCGGTGATGTACACGTGGCCGCCGGCGGCGACCGGGGACGCGTAGATGTCGTTCATCCCGGGGAGCCGCATGGCCCGGTTCGGCTCGAGGCCGGTGGCCGCCTCCACCCGGGTCAGGAAGCCCTGGTAGTGGTTGAGGAAGTAGAGCCACCCGTCGAGCAGCAGCGGCGAGGGGACGTAGGGCGTGCCCCGCTGGCGGCGCCAGGCGATGCGGTCGGTGGTGGTGATGTCGCCCTTCGCGCCCTCGAGCCGGATGCCGAGCATGCGCTTGCGCACGTAGCTGCTTCCCGCGAAGACCATGCCGTCGGCGGCGACGGGAGAGGCGACCACGTTGTTGGAGAGTCCGGCGCACTCCCAGATCACGGACCCGTCCTCCAGGTCGTAGGCGCAGACCCGGCGTGTGCCGCTCACGATGACCTGCTGGCGGCCGGCGTGCTCCACGACGATGGGCGTCGCCCACGACGTGACCTCGTCCCGCTCCTTGCGCCAGCGCGGCTTCCCCGTGGCCTTGTCCAGGGCGGTGATGAACGAGGGGCCCTCGTGGTCCCAGTT
>CAZEFP010000617.1:0-2579 GCA_964511565.1 uncultured Planctomycetaceae bacterium | reverse complement strand
GGCCTGACTCGCCAGCGCCGTGGAGGGAGGGGCACCTCGGGATCCAGGAGCCGAGCGAGCTGACTCGGACCGAGGCCCTCCCCGAACTCCCCGGACCCGGGCTCACGGATGCGCCCGGCATTCCGGAGGAGGCCGAGCGTGACCTCAGCCCCGTCCAGCAGGCCCGTGATCTCGACGGTGCTCCCGAGGGGCCCCTCCAGCAAGAGGAGCGCCCCGTGGGTCGAGGTCACGGGCTGGCCGCTCACCGACTGCAGCTCCAACCAGGCCATCGGCGGGTGAAGCCCCTCCGGAGGCGCGGCGCTGCGGGCGAGCAAACAGGCGATGGCCCCTGGATCCCCGGCGCCCAGCCCCTCCCTGATTCCATCCAACCAACCGTCCAGCGCGGCGGCCATCTCCTCGGGGTCGCGGATGGATTGGCGCGGGAGCGTGAGCCAGACGCCGCCCCCCCAGTGGGTGGTGCTCACCCGCTCGGGGATGGAGATGGGGCCAGGCCAGAACCGCTCGGAGACCACCAGGCCGGCGTGCGGGTCCTGGAGCTCGGCCACCATGGCTCGCAGCACGGCGTAGAAGTCCTCCGGCCGGGCCGCGTCGATGGCCTCCGCCCGATGCCGGTCGCGGAGGGACTCGAGGGTCACGCCCGCAGCATCGAACCCGCCGAACTCCTCGTCCAGGAACCCGAGGTAGGCATCCACCGACGCAGCGCGCAGGCGAGCGTCGAGGACGCTCTCGTCGACGCTTCGGCATGCCAGCGTCGCGAACGCGACCAGGAGCCCCGCTCCCCACCCCATGGCGCCCGACCACCAGGCTCTGACGAGCGAGCTCCGGGTGGGGACCTCCACGCCCTCAGCTGGCGGCGTAGCCACGCGGGTTCGCCGAGTGGAAGGCCCAGGCATCCCGGATCACATCCCTCACGTCGCCCCGCGCAGGACGCCAGCCGAGCACGTCGAAGGCCCTGGAACCACCGGCCACCAGCATCGCCGGGTCCCCCTCGCGGCGCGCGACCACCTCCGCTGGAATGTCGTGTCCCGTGATCTCCCTGGCCGCCTGGATGATCTCCATCACCGTGAAGCCGTTGCCGGTTCCGAGGTGGCATTCGAGATCTCCACGCCCGGCCTGGAGGTGGCCCAGCGCGCGAAGGTGAGCGTCGCCGAGGTCATCGACGTGGATGTAGTCGCGGATGCAAGTGCCATCGCGCGTCTCGTAGTCATCCCCGAACACCATGATCTTCTCCCTCTGCCCGAGCGCGACCTCGAGCACGAGGGGGATCAGGTGGGTCTCCGGGCTGTGGTCCTCACCGATGCCTCCCGCGGTGGCGGCGCCCGCCGCGTTGAAGTACCGCAGGGCCGCGTAGCGCATGCCGTAGGCTCGCGAGTAGTCGCGCATCATGTGCTCCATGTGGAGCTTGGTCCGGCCGTACGGGTTGATCGGGTCCTGGGGGTGATCGTCAGGGATCGGCACCTCCCTCGGCTCGCCGTAGGTGGCGCAGGTGGACGAGAAGACGATGTCCTTGACCCCAGCCGCTCGCATCTCCTCGAGCAGGTTCCAGGTGTAGTGCACGTTCTCGCGGTAGTAGATGGCGGGATCGGTGACCGACTCCCCCACGTAGCACTTGGCCGCGAAGTGGATCACCGCGGCCGGCTTGTGGGCCTCGAGGGCCGCGGCGATCTCGGACCGATCCCCGAGGCTCCCCACCACGAGCGGCGCGCTGATGGCCTCGGCGTGGCCTGTGGAGAGGTCATCGAACACCGCCACCTCGATGCCGCGCCGCTGGAGCAGCGCCACGCAGTGGCTCCCGATGTAGCCGGCCCCGCCCACCACGAGCACGGGGCCTTGGGGCTGGGTGAGGTCGACCGTCTGGCTCTGGGAACTCATGACCATGAGAGCCTACCCCCGGCGACCTCCAGATCACGCCAGAACCCCGGCCATGACTTCTGGACGCAGCCCGGTTCGAGGCACCGCACGTCGGGTTCGAACAGGGACAGCAGAGCGCCGAAGAAGACCATCCGGTGATCCCCGGCGGGGTCGAGCTGTAGCGGCCCCTGCGGCCGCTCCTCCCCGGCGGCTGGCGGACCGATGACGAGGTGCGAGGCGCCCTGCTCCACCGAGCAGCCCAGCCCACGCAGGCCCCGCGCGATGACCTCGATCCGGTCGCTCTCCTGGCCGGGGAGCGTCCCGAGCCCCGTCAGCCGCGAACCACCCAGGCCGCGCCTCGCGCAGTAGGCCGCGAGGGCCGCGAGCACGGGCGCGAGGTCGGGGAACGGTGCACAGTCCAGGTCCGCACCCCGGGTCGGCGACCCGGAGACGACGAGCCGCCGGCCGTCGCTCCCGGAGGAGGAGCAGCCGAAAGACTCGAGGCAGCGCGTGATGGCCACGTCTGGCTGCAGGGAGCCGACGCCGACGCCCTCGACCTCCGTGCGCCGCCCGCCCGATAGCGCCCCCGCAGCGAGCGCCACCGCGGCGGCGCTCGCGTCCCGCTCGCAGGAGAGCGCCTCCCTGGGAGCGGTCAGTGGGCCGCGCACCGTGAAGGCCGTCCCCGCTTCCCCCAGGGCGTCACTGGCCAGCGCCTCGCTGCGCACCGA
>CAZEFP010000616.1:0-2580 GCA_964511565.1 uncultured Planctomycetaceae bacterium | reverse complement strand
CGCTTCCAGGACGCCAACTTCGGCGTCGCGGAGAAGCGCACCAAGGAGTTCTGTGAGGAGCTGGTGAACCTCAACGTGCCGATCCACTGGAACGGCACGATCGAGATCGAGACCATCATGCGCTACAAGGAGGCGACGCTCGACCTGCTCGAGGCCTCCAAGTGCCACCTGCTCTGGCTCGGCGCCGAGACCGGCACCGCCGACATGCAGGAGCGCATCAAGAAGCACATCGGGATCGACAACATCCCGATCGCCGTCGGCGAGCTCGTGAAGCGCAACATCGTCCCGGGCACGTTCTGGATCATCGGCTATCCCGGTGAGACCGAGGAGTCGATGGCGGCCACGCTCAAGGCGGCCGCCCACCTCAAGTACCTCTACCCGGAGGCGGGCTCGGACGTGTACCCGTTCCGCCCCATCCCCGGCACCGAGGACTTCGACCACGCGGTCAAGCTCGGCTACGAGGCGCCCACCAACTTCGACGAGTGGGGCAACTGCTTCGAGTACAAGTACAACTCCCAGAACACCCCGCTCCCCGAGTCCATCCGGCATACGTGGGCCCGCTACAACAACACGGCGGCGATCTACGACATGCACGTGCAGGAGGGGCCCATGTGGATGCGCAAGCTGCTCTCCCGCATCGCTGGCCGCCGCCTCGAGCGCGGGGTCTACGGGTTCCCGCTGGAGCAGAAGCTCTTCGACCTCTACGTCCGCGCCACCGGCCAGACGCAGGAGGACCTCTCCGAGGAGTACGCCCAGCTGCAGCCGGAGACGGCCGAGCAGCACAAGGTCGCGCCCAACCCCTGAGCCGTCCTCCGGCGGGTCCACGAGGGTCTCTCACGGGCGCCTGAGGGCCCCGCGATCGTCCACAAACCCCTGCGGTTCCACTGCGTGGACGCTGTCTCATTTCGAGATGGACGGATTTCGAGCGGCTGATCACCCTCGAAGGGAACGTCCCATTCGGACAACTCCACACGGCCCCACGTGTCCAGGAGTTTGCCCCGCTTCAGGCCGGGGGCCCTTTTGGCCGTCAAACGGTGCTGGTCGGGGACTCGCCCTCCGTAGCGGGATAGGCTCCAAACAGAGGTCTGCCGCCCCCTTCGCCGCACCCCGAGCCCATACCTCGCCGCATGCCCAACCGCCCCAGCTCCGCCGTCTTCTGGCTCCTCGTGGCCCTGGCGCTGACCTCCATCGGTCTCGCCTCGCCCCAGCGCGCCGGCAGCCGCCAGCTCCCCGGCGTCGGCCTCCGGACGCTCCTGGGTCGCCCCGGGGGGAACCCCTCGGCCATGACCCCCCAGCGGCTGCGCACCGGGCAGGCGACCACCGCCTGGCTGACGAGCATCGCGACGCCGGCGCTCTCCGCCCCGACGCTGATCCCCGGGATCGGCGGTACCGCCTACGTCCTCCGCCTGTTCGTTCCCGCGACCGGTAACGAGGAGCTCTTCACCCTCCACGTGCCGGACTCCGCCCCCGGAGTGGCCCGACCGCTCCTCGTGGGCTTCCACGGCTTCGGGGTCTCGCACCTCGACTTCTCCTACTACAACACCGACTTCCTCGCGGAGGCGACGGCGCGGGACTGGTTCGTCCTCGCGCCCCTCCAGATCAACCCGGCCCTGAACACCGGGGACATCAGCTTCGGCTCCGTGGAGAGCCAGCTCAACGTGGAGCGGGTCATGCAGTACGTGATGGCCGAGTGGCCGATCGACCTCGACCGGATCTACGGCGTCGGCTTCTCCATGGGCGGGGGGAACGCCATGAGCTACGCGGCCCGGCACCGCGACCGTGAGCTCGGCGCCTTCGCCGCTGTCGTCAATCACACCGGCGCCGTGAACCCGGCGGACGTGTGGCTGCAGGAGCCCGCCATCCGGGGCCCCTTGGAGACCACCTTCGGCGGCCCGCCGCCCAGCTTCGAGTACCAGCGCTCCGGCACCGTCGACCTCTCCTTGGCCGACGGGAGCCTGCTGCCTGGAGGCCGCCACATGGCCGTGAACCTCGGCGGTGTCGCGGTCCGGACGCACTACTTCGTGAACGACCCGAAGTTCTACCTGCGCGACCAGTCGGATCAGCTGAGCCAGTTCATGGCGGCGAGCCCGCACCTCTCCCACGAGCTGATCGTCGATCTCGGCCCGCCCCCCTGCGTCTCGTCCGGGCTCGCGGGCCACTGCTGGGACCTGCTCGACGAGGGTGACGTGTGCGACTGGCTCGAGCTTCAGAGCCTCGGCGCCCTGCCGAGCGACGGATCGGTCCTGGCGGATCGCAGCTGCCGCTGGAATGGCTTCGACGTGAACCTGAGGGTCGACGGGCAATTTGGCGCGTTCGACTACCACACCCAGTCGGCCGCCGGCGCGTCGGCCGAGATCGACGTCTATGCACGCGAGAACGTCAGGAGCGTGGGCGTCGACGTGGAAGACTTCCAGCTCGGGGCGTCCCCCTCGATCGACCTGCGAACCTACGCCATCGACGGCGCTCCGGTCGAGCTCGTCCTCACCGGGCTGAACGGTCCCCCCACGAGCGTGCGCCGGAACAACCTTCAGATCCCCGGCGGCTGCGTCGCCGGAACGGGCGCGGCGGACTGGTGCTACG
>CAZEFP010000615.1:0-2591 GCA_964511565.1 uncultured Planctomycetaceae bacterium | reverse complement strand
GAAGTACCCCGCCTGGGCGACCCACATCTGGTGCTGGCCGACGTCGCAGGTCACCGTGGCGCCGGGATGCTGGCGGGTGAGTTCGCGGAGGAACGACGGCGCATGGATCGGGCCTTCCGTTCTGGGGTGGTGCGCGAGGCGACGCCCGAAGACTCGATCCAGCCACGACCGACGGACGACAGGTTCAGGCCGGAACCGCCCGAGGAACAGCGACAGGTCGGCCGCCACACCGATCGCCGGCCGGCGGAGCTTCCCGAGCTCGGCCACGTCGATGTCCACGTGGATGACCGACGCCTCCGGCGCGAAGCGCTCAAGGCGCCCGGTCGCCCGATCGTCGAAGCGGGCCCCGAGACAGAGCAGCAGGTCCGCCTCCTGGACAGCCTCGTTCGCCGCGGCCGTCCCGTGCATCCCGAGCATTCCAAGCAGCAGCGGGTGCTCGGTCGGGACGCTGCCCACCGCCCGGAGCGTCGTGACGGCGGGGATCCGCTGCTCCTCCAGGAATTCGACCAGAGCACCCTCGCAGCCGGCGCTCGCCACGCCGCCGCCCACGTAGACCAGGGGTCGCTCGCTCTGCGCGAGCATGGCACCCGCGCGCGCGAGCGAGTCCCGCAGGCTCGCGGCCTGATCCGGCGTTCGCCGGAGCACGAGATCGAGGCGGTCGGGGGCGTGCAGGTCCGCGGGACCGCTCAACACGTCCTTGGGCAGGTCCACCCAGACGGGCCCAGGTCGGCCCTCCTTGGCGAGCCAGAAGGCCTCTCGCAGGACCCGACGCAGGTCGTGTCCGCCACGCACGACGTAGCTGTGCTTCACGATGCCCAGGGTCATGCCGAACACGTCCACCTCCTGGAAGGCATCGGTCCCCATCAGGTCCATCGGGACCTGGCCCGTGAGCACCACCAGCGGGATCGAGTCCGCGTGGGCATCGGCCACCCCCGTGATCAGGTTCGTGGCGCCCGGGCCCGAGGTCCCAACGCACACCCCGACCTCTCCCGTGACGCGGGCCATCCCCGCGGCGGCGAGGGCCGCAGCCTGCTCATGCCGGACCAGGACGTGGTGGAGGTCCGAGCCCACGAGGGCGTCGTAGAACGGCATGATCGCCCCGCCCGGATATCCGAACAGGGTCCTCACGCCGAGCGACTCCAGCTCGTGGACCAGGACCTCTGCGCCGTTCATCAGGCGGCGGGCTCCCCGATGGAGCGGGCTTCCGCGGACTCCGAACGCCCCGGAGCTTCTTCCTCTTGGAGCCACGGCATCCTCGCGCGGAGCCGTGCCCCCACCTCCTCGATGGGGTGCTGCAGGTCCGCCTCGAGGAGCGCGTCGTAGCGGGGCCGTCCGCTGGCGTCCTCGGCGAGCCACTCCCGGGCGAAGCGGCCGTCCCGGATCTCGGCGAGGATCTCCCGCATCCGGGCTCGCGTGGCGTCATCGACCACCCGCTTGCCCCGGGAGAGGTCCCCGAACTTCGCGGTGTCCGAGATGAAGCGGTGCATCCGGGCCAGGCCGCCCTCCTGAAGGAGATCGACGATCAGCTTGAGCTCGTGGAGGCACTCGTAGTACGCCACCTCAGGCTGGTACCCAGCCTCCACAAGCGTCTCGTAGCCAGCGACCACCAGCTCGGTGGCGCCGCCGCAGAGGACCGCTTGCTCACCGAACAGGTCGGTCTCGGTCTCCTCCGCGAAGGTCGTCTCCAGCACCCCCGCGCGGCCCCCACCGATGGCATCGGCATAGGCGCGCCCCAGGCTCGCTGCGTCCCCGTTGGGATCGGCGTGGGTGGCGGTGAGGCAGGGGACCCCGCGCCCACGCTCGAACTCGCGTCGGACGAGCGCCCCCGGCCCCTTCGGGGCGATGAGGATGACCGGATGTTCGGGGCCCGGCGTGATCGTTCCGTAGTGGATGTTGAACCCATGGGCGAACATGAGCGTGGCCCCCGGGGCGAGATGGGGCTCCACGTGGTCCCGGTAGGCCGCGGGTTGGGCGGTGTCGGGCATCAGGAAGCAGACCATGTCCGCACCGTCGGTGGCCTCGGCCATGGCCATGGGCTGCCACCCGTCGGCGCAGGCCTGGCTCCAGCTGGCGCCGTTGGGGCGGAGCCCCAGGCGCACGTGGACCCCGCTGTCGCGGAGGTTGAGGGCATGGGCGCGGCCCTGGCTGCCATAGCCGAGGACCGCGACGGTCTTGCCGTGGAGCGGGTTGGGGAGAGTCATCGGATCAATACAAAGAAGGAAGGGTCAATGGGAGAGGTGGGCGCCCGTTCGGGCCCCCTTGCTCGCGCATCCCACCAGGGACGCGTACTTCGCGATGGCGCCGCCACTGCGCGCGGGCCGGTGCTCGTAGGGGGTCCGCGCGTCGAGGTCTGCGTGGACGTGGATGGAAGCCCCCGGAACGTCGATGGTGATCCGGTCTCCGTCGCACAGGAGGCCGATGGGGCCGCCCGCCGCCGCCTCTGGCGCCACGTGCCCGACCATGAGGCCCCACGTGGCGCCGCTGAATCGGCCATCGGTGATGAGCGCCACGGAGTCTCCAAGTCCCGCCCCCTGGATCGCCGCGGTCACCGCCAGCATCTCGCGCATGCCGGGTCCCCCGCGGGGCCCCTC
>CAZEFP010000614.1:0-2593 GCA_964511565.1 uncultured Planctomycetaceae bacterium | reverse complement strand
CGCTCCAAGGGCACCGGCTCGCCTGAGAGACTCCGCCCGAGCACCGCGAGGGCCGCGAGGCCCTTCCCCATCCGCGAGTGCAGGAACCGCTCCTGTCACTGTCGTCGTCGCCTTGAACACACTCGCCTCGCTGCTCGTCGTCGGACCCGCCGACGTCGCCCCCCCCGAATCGCTGGCCATCGATACCGGGACCACCGCCTGGATGTTGGTGAGCACCGCGCTCGTGCTCCTGATGATCCCGGGGCTGGCCATGTTCTACGGCGGCCTCGTCAGGACGAAGAACGTGCTCGGCACGATGATGCACAGCTTCGCGGCCATGGCCATCATCGGGGTGCTCTGGGTCGTCGCGGGGTACGCCCTGGCGTTCGGGCCGACGGTGGGCGGCGTCATCGGCTGGGACCAGACGAAGCTCTTCCTCGCCGGGATCGACGAGACGATCATGGAGGGCGGGATCCCCGAGTACGTCTTCGCGATGTTCCAGGGGAAGTTCGCGATCATCACGCCCGCGCTCATCGCCGGCGCGTTCGCGGAGCGCGTTCGCTTCCTCGGCTACTGCGTCTTCATCGCCCTCTGGAGCCTCCTCATCTACAACCCGCTCGCGCACATCGTGTGGGGCGGGGGCTTCCTGACCGGAGACGCCATCGACTTCGCGGGTGGCACCGTGATCCACGTCTCCGCCGGGGTCGCCGGGCTCGTGGCTGCCCTCTACCTTGGCGCACGCCGCGGGTTCCCACGCGTGGCGATGCACCCCAACAACCTCGTCATGACCATGATGGGAGCGGGGCTCCTCTGGGTCGGCTGGTTCGGCTTCAACGCGGGGAGCTCGGTGGAGAGCGGGCTGAAGACCGCGCAGGCTCTGACCGCGACCCAGGCCGCCGCAGCAGCCGGCGCCCTCGGCTGGATGATCCTGGAGGGATGGCGGCACGGGAAGGCCACCAGCCTGGGGCTGGTCTCCGGGATCCTCGCCGGCCTGGTGGCGGTCACCCCGGCCGCCGGGGACGTCCTCCCCGTGGGGGCGATGGCGCTGGGGCTCATGGCGTCGGGCGCCTGCTACGGCGCGATCGCCATCAAGAACCGCATGGGATACGACGACACCCTCGACGTCTTCGGGATCCACGGCGTGGGCGGGATCATCGGGGCCCTGGGGCTCACCTTCTTCCTGCGCGACGTGCCCGAGGGCGGGATCTGGGTGCAGTTCGGTCACCAGGTCATGGGGGTCCTGGTCGCCGGGGCCGCCTCCGCGGTGGGCACGCTGATCCTCCTGGTGCTCGTGGAGAAGACGGTTGGGCTCCGACTGGAGGAGCGCGGCGAGCTCGCCGGGATGGACCACAGCATGCACGGCGAGCACGGCTACGGGCTCTTGAACCCCAACTGAGCGACGCAGGAGCCACCCACCATGAAGCTCATCACCGCCATCATCTGCCCCGAGCGGTTGGACCAGGTCCGGCAGGCGCTCATCAAGGCCGACATCACGCGCATCACCGTCACTCGCTGCTCTGGCAGGGGACAGGCCGAGAGCCTGGAGATCTACCGGGGGCTCGAGGTCGGGCCGGAGCTGGTCCCCAAGATCCGGGTCGACATCGCCTGCAACGACGAGTTCGCCCAGGTGACCATCGACGCGATCCTCGACGCGGCGCGCCGCGGCGAGGGCGAAGTCGGCGACGGGAAGATCTTCGTCACCGAGCTGCAGCAGTGCATTCGGATCCGCACGGGCGAGTCCGGCGGGACCGCGATCTGAACGGGGTTCCGTGCGGCGTGCCAGAGGGCTCCTGCGCGAGATTCTCGAGCTGCGCCTATCCTCCAACGGGTCGCTTGATCACTCGAGTCCCCGCCGATGGGAGCCGCCTCGTCCAACATGAGCAGCAGCAACGCCCGGTCATTATCCAGAGCCCTCGCGGTGCTCCTCCTCCCGCTGCTCCTCTGCGTGCTCGGCCTGGTGAGCTGCGGTGGGTCCCGCGCTCCCCTCGGGTTGGTTCACGACGGGCAGACGGCGCTCGATGACGTCATCGTGACCGGCAGCTACGCTCCCGACTTCTGGGGGCACATCAAGTTCCACCTCGTGCTCACGAACGGTGCCGAAGAAGACCTCACCGACGTGGTCCTGATCTTCAACGACGAGTTTCGATGCGACCTCGGAGAGCTGCTTGTTCACCGGGGATTCTGGGACGGCAGTGCCCCCTTTGGCCGGTCGACGCTGGGGCCGGGGGAGACGGTGCAGTTCTCCTTCAGCCACGATGTTCCGAACAGGCACTTCATGGTGAACGCGGAAGGCGAGTGCCTCCCAGGAGAAGCCGAGCTCATCGCCGTGACCATGGAGGCCGAAGGGCAGGTCGGGCGCTGGGCCCGCCCGTGATCTCTCGGGTGCGCTGGGGCCGTGGTGCTCAGCGAATCCGCCAGCTGACGGAATCGGCCCTTGTTCCCGGATCTGGAGCTCTTGACCCCCCGATCACCCGAGCGCGGCGATGACCTTGGGCGGCGCCTGGACGAGCTCGAGGAGCACGCCGGTGGCGCCGATCGGGGCGGTTTCGTTCCCACGCGGATGGATGAAGCAGACGTCGTGCCCGGCGGCTCCGGGGCTGATCTCCCCCAGCAC
>CAZEFP010000613.1:0-2597 GCA_964511565.1 uncultured Planctomycetaceae bacterium | reverse complement strand
GGAGGCGGCGATCCTCGAGGGCACCCTGACCCGCGCGACGGACGGCGCGCCGGTGGAGGGCGCCCTGATCCTCGGCCGGGACGACCGCCGGCTCGAGCTGTGCCGCGCGCGCACCGGCCTCGCCGGGGAGTTCCTCTTCGAGGACCTCCCCCCCGGCCTGGTCACCCTGCAGGTCACGCCCGTGGACGCCGCGGTCCCCCCGGACCAGCGGGTCGAGCTACGGGCCGGCGTGCGGACCCGGGTGGACCTGGCCCTGGACCCCGGGGTGCGCATCCACGGCGTCGTGAAGGACTCCAGCGGGAGTCCGATCCCGGGCGCCGAGGTCGGACTCGGCGGGTCCTTCAAGCGCTCTGCCAGCACCAACCTCGAGGGCGAGTACGAGCTCGTGGGCGTGGGCGGCGTCCGGCGCCGGGACCTCTCGGACCTGCGGGCGCGCGCGGAGGGCTACGGCGGCGAGCGAGCGAAGCTCCCCTTCGCCGAGCTCGTAGCCGACACCCGCGTCGACTTCGTGCTCCGCGCGGGCCGCGTCGCGACCGGCCGGGTGGTCGACCCGGAGGGCGCCCCCCTCGAGGGCGTCTACGTGGCCGGGTCCGGCACGAAGAAGGCCGAGGGCGTCTCCAGGACCGACTGGGTGTCGGTCCTCACGGGCGCCGACGGGCGCTTCGCGCTCACGTCCCTGCACCCCCTGGTGGACCACCAGCTCTTCCTGAAGAAGAGCGGCCACGGCACGCGCATCTACGACTTCCCCGCGGACGAGGCGGACCGCGAGCGGGTCGACGTCGGGGACCTCGTGCTCCACCCCGGCGGCCGCATCGAGGGGACCCTGACCACCGCGTCGGGCGTGCCCATCCCCGAGCACTCCGTGAAGCTCCGCGGCGCCAACGACGACCTCGGGCGCTTCCGGCCCGACGGCGAGGGCATCCCGAACACCTGGGTCACCACGGTGCGCGAGTCCCGCACCGACGCCGACGGGCGCTTCCACTTCGACGACGTGCCCGGGGGCACCATGAGGGTGACCGCCGCCGTCCAAGGCCAGCCCAGCGCGAACGACGAGCGGACCGTGGAGCTCGCGGAGGGCCAGCAGGTGGACGGCGTGACCCTCCGCCTGGAGCTCGGGACCCCGATCACCGGCGTCGTCCTCACCCCCGACCGCTCACCCGCCACGGGGGTCTTCGTCCAGGTCGCGGGCGGCCCAGACACGCCGCGGATCCGCGCGCGCTCGGGCGCGGGCGGGCGCTTCGAGCTCCTCGGGGTCACCGAGGCCACGGGCGAGGTGGAGCTCTTCACCATCGTCGCCTCCTACAACTGGTACCACCCGGATGCGCGCCTCGGCGCCAGCCCCACCGCCCGGGCCCGCGCCGGCGACTCGGACGTGGAGCTCGTCCTGCAGGAGCTGGTATCGCTCAGCGGCCGGGTCGAGGACGCCGAGGGCGCCCCGGTCGTCGGCGCCCAGGTCCTCGCCTACCGCGCCGGCGCCCCGCAGCTGAAGGCGGGCGCCCTGATGGCCGCGCGGACGGACGAGGCCGGGGCCTTCCGCCTCGACCTGCCCGAGCAGGGCGAGGTCGACCTCGTGGCGAAGTCCCCGATCCCCCCCGGCGCGCCGGCCGCGGAGCCGGGGAGCGGGAGCGAGGCCGCGCCGGAGCCCGCCGTCCTCGAGTTCGTGGCGAGCGACGCGGAGGGCGTCGTGCTCCGGTTCAAGCGCTGAGGGGCCGCCCCGCGAGGGGACGGGGCCGAGGGCGATACCCGCGCGGGGACACCCGCGGGGCCGTGACGTATCCCTGACACCGCCAGGGACGGGCCTGACACCCCGAGGGAAGGGGGCGGCGTATCCTCGGGCGCCGCCGCCCCACGCCCCCATGAACAGCATCCTCCTCTGCGCCGCCCTCCTCGCGGCCGCCCAGTCCGCCCCCGACCCCGCCGTGCCGTCCACCGACGCGGCGACCGAGGCCCCCGCGACGAGCGACTGGCCGCGTTACCTGGGCCCCGAGGGCACGGCCGTGGCGCCCTGGCCCGAGGAGACCTTCTCCTGGCCCGAGGCGGGTCCGAAGGTCCTCTGGCGACAGCCCGCCGGCGGCGGGTACGGGGGCGCGGCCGTCGCGGACGGCGAGGTGTTCCTGTTCGACCACGAACGCGGCGAGCGCGACGTGCTGCGGGTCTTCGACCTCGACTCCGGCGAGGAGCTGTGGTCGGCCGGCTACCCCCAGGAGGGCCGGCTCAACTACGACGGCTCACGCACGGTGCCGACGGTGGTCGGGGATCGCGTCTACACGACCAGCGGCTTCGGGCCGGTGGCCTGCTTCGACCGGACCCAGCGCGAGCTCGTCTGGAAGGTCGACGTGGCTGAGACCCTCGGCGGGCGCAAGCCCATGTTCGGCTGGTGCGTGCACCCCGTGGTCTTCGAGGACCTCGTCTTCGCGGCGCCCCTGAGCAAGGACGTCGGGCTCGTGGCCCTGGACCGCGCGACCGGCGAGGTGCGCTGGCGCTCGGAGCACCTGGGCTACACCCACTCCTCCCCCACGCTCGTGCGCCTGATGGGTCGATGGCAGCTTCTGCTCAACGCCTGCAAGGACTCCGCCTCGGTCCGCGACCAGCCCGCG
>CAZEFP010000612.1:0-2600 GCA_964511565.1 uncultured Planctomycetaceae bacterium | reverse complement strand
CGTCCAGGCTCTGCGGGGCGCCACCGCGGCGGGCCTGGCAGCATCCCTGGCGCAGCGAGTCACCGGACGTGCCTCCGCCTGGTGGGCGGGGGGGTGCGTGGCGCTCTCACCGGTCATGGTGGCCTTCGACGCGGAGCTCCTGATTCCCGTGCTGCTGGTCCCGCTGCTCCTCCTGGCCCTGAATCACTGCGTGGCGTGGGGCGGGGAGCGCGCTGGCAGGCAGGCCGCCCTCACCGGGGCCCTGTTCGGGCTGGCGGCCATCGCTCGTCCGAACGTGCTCCTGTTCATGCCCGTGCTCTTCGCCTGGACCCTCGTTCGGACCCGGAGGCCCGCCGCGGGCCTGATGCTCGCCCTCGGGACGCTGGTCCCCATCGCGCCGGTCACCCTGACGAACCTGGTCTCCGGTGACGCGGCGCTCATCTCCACCCAGGCCGGCGTGAACTTCTGGATCGGGAACAACCCGGAGAGCGACGGCGTGACCGCGATCGTGCCGGGAACGCGCCAGGGGTGGTGGGACGGCTACCACGACGCGGTGGCCATGGCGGAGGCCGAGGCCGGGCGGAGGCTCCGCCCCAGCGAGGTGTCGCGCCACTACGCGGGCAAGGCCCTCGCGTGGATGAGTGGGAACCCCGCGGATGCCGCCACCTTGCTGGCCTGGAAGGCGCGGCTGCTCGCGGCCAACGTCGAGCTGGCCAACAACCAGGACATCGAGTTCACCGCCCGCCGGACTCTGCCCGCCCTGCGCTACAGCCCCTCCCGCTGGGACGTCCTCCTCGGCCTCGGGGTCGTGGGGCTCTTGCTGGCGTGGCGGAGGGGGCGTGGGGGCGCCGGCCTCCTCCTCGGCTTCGGCGCGACCTACGCGGCCAGCATCGTCCTCTTCTTCGTCAACGCCCGCTTCAGGGTTCCGCTCACCCCCGTCCTCGCGGTCGGGGCGGGCTATGCGGTCTCCGAACTCCTGGTCCGACTGCGCTCCCGGGACCTCCGTGGGGGAGCGGTGATCGCGCTCCCCGCGGTGATGATCGTCGGGCTGAGCAACCTCGTCCCAGCCGCCGTGAGCCAGTCCGACGCCGCGGGCTTCGCCGACCTCGGGCGAGCTGAGCTCGCACGCGGAGATGCGAACGCCGCGCTCAAGTGGCTCACGCAGGCGACGCGCCTCGAGCCGCGGAGCGTCCAGATTCGCATGGCGCTGTCCTCTGCCATCCTCGAGGCCACCGGCGACGGCGAGCGGGCCCTGAGGTCCCTGAGGGAGGTGGCGCCCCAGGTCACTGCCAAGGACCGCGCCGAGTTCGAGGCGCGGGTGTACGCGCTGCGCCTCCGTCAAGGGGAGGGGCCGGCGGTGCTGAGCGAGGTGGCGAGCGCGCTCAGGTCACGCCCTGCAGATGGTTCGCTGCGCTTCGTCTTCGCCATGGCCCAGGCCGCGTGCGGTCAGGTGCCAGGCGCCGTCGAGACCCTGGGCGACCTCGTGGTCGCGGAGCCGACGAACATCGCCGCGGCGCTCTTCCGCGGTCAGCTCCAGGAGGGGCTGGGTCGGACGGCGGACGCCAGGGAGACCTACGCCGCGGCGGCGTCCCGCGGGCGCTTCGCGACCCCCACGGAGGCGGCCGCGATCGCCGCGGGTCTCGAACGCTGCGGTCCCGAGTGACTCAGGCGCTCTCGGGCCCCGGGACGAGGGCGAGGTAGACCGTGCCGGGCTCTGCCTCGGGGGCATGGTCGCTGGTGTACAGGTCGAGGCGGCCGTCCTCCAGGATCCCCACCGCGGTGGAGTCCTCACCGTGCTCCGCGGCGAAGTCGTCCAGCGTGAACTCCTCGGTCAGGTTGGTGGCCTTGATGGTGGCCCCACGCTGTACCTGGACATCGAGGCTGGAGAGCGGGTGCTCATCTCCAAGGAGGACGCGCCCCCGGAGGTCCTTGCGGATCTCGTCCCCGGCTCCGTCACTCGTCGCCGCCTGGTAGACCGCGGCGCGGCCGTAGAGTGACGCGAAGTGGGCCGCCGCCAGGGCGTTCACCTCGTCGTTGGCCGTGAGGCCGATGAACCGCCCGGTGCCCCCCAGCTCGAGGCCCTCGAGGAACCGGGAGGACAGGATCGAGCCCCGCCTCGCGCGAGCGCCGTCCATACTGGCCGCTCGCACGGCGGCTCGGTTGGAGTCGACCAGGATCACGTCGATTCCCTGGCCGCGGAGAGCACGCTCCAGCTCACGGGCGAAGGGCCCGGCTCCTGCGATCAGGGTGCCCTGGGCGTCCGGGTCGGAGATCCCCAGGCGCCGGGCGATGGGGCCTGCGGAGAGGCCATAGAGGGCGACCGTGCCGATGATGACGATGAAGGCCAGCGGAGCCATGAGCTCCGCTCCCGGAACCTCGACCTCCTGGAGGCGGATGGCGAACAGGGACGAGACGGCCGCCGCCACGATCCCGCGCGGCGCCAGCATGGCGAGGAAGGCGCGGTCCCGGTGGGGGAGGCTGGTCCCGAGGGTCGAGGCAAGCACGCAGGCAGGCCGCACGACCAGGACGAGCGCGGCGACGAAGGCCACGCCGCGCCAACCGGTGGAGAGCATCGCGTCCACCTCGACCGTCGCGGCGAGCACGATGAAGAGCGTAGAGAT
>CAZEFP010000611.1:0-2601 GCA_964511565.1 uncultured Planctomycetaceae bacterium | reverse complement strand
GACGACGTGCTCTCGACCCTGACCTTCCGGGAGCGCGAGATCATCAAGCTCCGCTACGGCATCGGCGATGGCTACACCTACACCCTCGAGGAGGTGGGCCGGATCTTCCGCGTCACCCGCGAGCGGGTGCGGCAGATCGAGGCCAAGGCGGTCCGCAAGCTTCGCCACCCGGTCCGGGCCCGCCAGCTCGCGAGCTTCCTGGACGGGATCCAGATCCCCGACGACGCCGAGTACGAGCTCGGCGGCAAGTCCGAGTGACCGATGGGGGTGCCCCGGCGCCCTCGCCCTCGGCTCCTGAGAGCGGCCCGCCGTGCCCCTGGGCAAGGCGGGCCGCTCTCATGTCGTCGGACCAATCCACCCCTGTCCGGCGGCGTCCGACGGTCCGGCTGGCCGCGGTTCCCCGCGCGGAGGGACTTTCGGACCCACCCTGGGGGGGCCGCGGCGCTATCCTCTCTGGCTCAGGCCCTCCGCTGACCCCCTCACCAAGTACCGATGAACCCCGTCCTCCGTTCGCTGCTCAATCTTCAGGAAGTCGACCGCGACATCTTCAAGGTGGAATCGGAGCTGGAGAGGCTCCCCAAGGAGCTGGCTCAGCGGGTCGAGGCCCTCGAGCTCCGCAAGGCCCAGCTGGACGAGAAGCGCGGCGAGGTGATGGAGCTTCGCGCGGCCATCAAGGAGATCGAGCATGCCACGGTGGGGATGCGGCAGCGCCTCAAGAAGCTCGAGCACGAGTCCTCGACGGGCACCGCGGACGCGGCCCTCATCGCCAGCTATCAGCACGAGATGCGCAACATCAAGCGCAACACGAGCCAGGCGGAGGACGACGGGCTGAAGCGGGTCGCCCGGGCGGACCAGATCGAGGAGGAGATCGTCGCCATGGAGAAGCAGCTCCTCGACGAGCAGGAGGCCCACCAGGAGTTCGAGAAGAACGTCGAGGCGGAGACCGCCGCGGCCCAGGCCAAGCTCGCAGAGCTCCAGGCGGACCGCGGCACGCGCTCGGCGGAGGGGATCCCCCCCGCAAGCCTCGAGGTCTACCGCGGGCTCCTGAAGACCCGGGACGGCGAGGCGCTCGCCGAGCTGGGGGACGGCCTCTGCGAGGGTTGCTTCGTCAACCTGCCGAAGAACATCGTGGTGCGACTGGCCCGCGGGACCGAGCTGGTCCAGTGCCCGTCCTGCGACCGGATCCTCTACAACTACTGAGGTCCCTCAGGGCCGCTGCTCCGGCGCCGAGCGCGCCGGGGAATTGGGCGGCCCGACGTCGGTGATGCACCGCGCGCCCTGGCGGGTGCCGCGGCGCGTGAGCTCCGCGGCGAGACGTTCGCGGATCTCGTTCTTGTAGACGTTCCAGCGGGGGGCGATCCGCTTCTCGAGGGGGGCGTCGCCCGTGACGCGGTGCAGCACCTGGTCCGGGTGCAGCCGCTCGACGAAGTCCGTCAGCCACTCGACGTACTCCTCGGCTTCGAGGACCGAGAGCTCGCCCTTGCGATACTGGTGGGCCATCTGGGTCTTCTGGAGGACCATCAGGTTGTGGACCTTGACCCCGGCCACCCGGGCCGCGGCGAGGGCGTCGGCCGTCGCGCGCGCCCCCTCTCGCCCGTCGCCGGGGAGCCCGAGGATGGCGTGGCCGACCACCAGCAGGTCCGCCCCGTGGGCTCGCTCCGCCGCGTCGTGGAACTCCTCGAGGGTGTGGAGGCGGTTGATGTCCAGGAGCACCTGGTCGTCCGCGGACTCCAGGCCCAGCTCGAGCCAGACGTCGGTGACCTCACGCAGGCGGGCGAGGGCGGCGAGGGTGTCCTCCGGGATGCAGTCGGGGCGGGTCGCCACGGAGACTCCGACCACGGGGCTCCCCGGCGCCTCGAGGGCGGGGCGCAGCGCCTCCAGCACCTCCTCGAAGCGAGCGCCGTCCACGTAGGTGTTGGAGTAGCTCTGGAGGTAGGCGATGGCGCCGACCCCATCGCCCCGGCGGGCGATCCGCTTCAAGCCCTCGTCGAGCTGGGCCGCGAGGCTGGCGCCACCCTTGAGGGCCCCGGTCCCCGAGCCCTCCACGTCGCAGTAGGTGCAGCCCCCGAAGCCCTTGGTCCCGTCGCGGTTCGGGCACGTCGAGCCCGCGTCGAGGGCCACCCGGTAGACGGGACGGCCGTAGCGCTCCTTCAGCCACGGGGCGAAGCTCCGGAAGGGAATCGGGGCAGAGGTCATCGCTCAGATGCTACGCCGGGGGTGGCCGAGCGATAACATCCGGTCCAGCAACCTCGCGCCCGCCTTGGATATTCAGCCCATCGTCGTCGGAACCGCCGGTCACATCGACCACGGTAAGTCCACCCTCGTGAACGCCCTCACCGGGATCGACCCCGATCGCTGGGCCGAGGAGAAGGAGCGGGGGATGACCATCGACCTGGGCTTCGCCAGGTTCGAGCTCCCCGACGGGCGGCGCGTGGGCATCGTCGACGTGCCGGGCCACGAGCGCTTCATCCGCAACATGGTGGCGGGGGCCACGGGCATCGACCTGGTCATCCTGGTCGTGGCCGCGGACGACGGGGTCATGCCCCAGACCCGGGAGCACCTCGCGATCATGGAGCTGCTCGGGGTCGAGCGGGGCTTCGT
>CAZEFP010000610.1:0-2611 GCA_964511565.1 uncultured Planctomycetaceae bacterium | reverse complement strand
GGTGAAGTTCGATGCGGAGCCCGAGGAGGCGGTCGAGGTCGCCCGGGACTTCTACACGCTCATGAGCCAGCGGATGTTCCTGCCGAACAGCCCCTGCCTGACCAACGCGGGGCGGGGCAGCGGCATGCTCTCCGCCTGCTTCGTGCTCCCGGTCCCCGACTCCGTCGAGGGTATCTACGAGGCCGTGAAGGCCACCGCGCTGATCCAGAAGGCCGGCGGCGGCACCGGCTTCAACTTCTCACGCATCCGCCCGGCGGGACAGCTCGTGAAGAGCTCCGGCGGCCAGGGCGCCGGTCCCCTGACGTTCATGGACGTCTTCTCCAAGGCGTCCGATTCGATCCAGCAGGGGGCCTTCCGCAAGGGAGCCAACATGGGAATCCTCCGGGTGGATCACCCGGACATCGCGGACTTCATCGTCTGCAAGGACGACCGCTCCAAGCTGAACAACTTCAACGTCAGCGTCGCGGTCACCGACCGCTTCATGGAGCAGCTGCGGGCGGACCCCGGCGCGGCGCACCAGGTCCTGGATCCCCGCACGGGAGAGTGGGCTCCCCTGGAGCGTGACGGGGCCACCTGCACCGTGGGCGACCTTTGGGACTCGATCATCGAGCACGCCCACGCCTCGGGTGAGCCCGGCGTGGTCTTCATCGACCGGATCAACGCGGCGAACCCGATCAAGAACGTCGGCCGGATCGAGGCCACCAACCCCTGTGGCGAGCAGCCCCTGCACGCCTGGGACTCCTGCAACCTCGGCTCCATCAACCTCGGCCGCTTCGTCATCCCCCACGTGGACGAGGAGACGGGCGTCTCTTCGTCTCGCTTCCACTGGGACGCCTACCGCGAGGTCATCCACACCTGCACCCGTTTCCTCGACGACGTCATCGAGGTCAACGAGTACCCCCTGCGTGAGATCGCCGAGATGTCTCGCTCGACCCGGCGCATCGGCCTCGGGGTCATGGGCTTCGCTGACGCCCTCTACTCCCTCGGGCTGCCGTACAACTCCGAGGAGGCCTGCGCCTTCGGCGAGGAGATCATGCGCGTGCTGAACGAGGAGTCCCACCTCGCCTCCGAGGTGCTCGCCGAGGAGCGCGGCACCTTCGGGGCCTGGGAGGGTTCCGAGTACGAGGCGCAGGGAAAAAGCCTAAGGAACAGCTACACGACCACGATCGCGCCCACGGGGACCATCTCGATCATCGCGGGCTGCTCGGGGGGGATCGAGCCCATGTTCAGCCTCGCCTTCGAGCGCCAGATCATGAAGGACGCCGACGGGAACCCCACCGTCATGCGAGAGATCAACGAGGTCTTCGAGCGGACGGCGCAGGCCTCGGGGTACTTCTCGGACGAGCTGGTGGAGAAGATCCTCGCGGACGGGACCCTGGCGCACATCGACGAGGTGCCCGAGGCCGACCAGCGCCTCTTCGTGACCGCCCACGACATCGCGCCCGAGTGGCACATGCGGATGCAGGCCGCCTTCCAGCGCCACTGCGACGCGTCGATTTCCAAGACGATCAACTTCCCCAAGTCCGCTAGCGTCGAGGATGTTCGAGAGATCTACGACATGGCTGTCGACATGGGCGTGAAAGGTGTCACTGTGTACCGCGACGGCTGCCGCGACATGCAGCCCATGGCGCTCAAGGGCGCCGACCGTCCCACGGGAGGGATGGCGACTGACGCGGCAGGGGCCGGGACCGCACACCCGACTCCTGCCGCCGACGTCCTCCAAGGGGGCGCCCAGCTCGACCCCGTCCGGCTGCCGGAGATCATGCCGTCCCTGCGCATCCGGCAGATGACGCCCTTCGGCAACATGCACGTGAAGGTGTCGGTGGACCCCACCGCGGGCCAGGAGCGCGAGGTCTTCGCGCAGCTCGGCAAGGGGGGCGACGTGGCCAACTCGGACCTCGAAGCGATCTGTCGGATCCTCTCCCTCTGGCTCCGCTCGAATGGCAGCCTGGAGAAGGCCGTCTCCCAGCTCTCCGGGATCGGCTCGAGCCTCACGGTCCCGACCAAGGACGGCCGGATCATGTCCCTGGCGGACGGCCTCGCCACGGCCTTGCTTCGCTACAAGCGGGCCAAGGACGAGCACGGCCTCGAGGCCCTGCTCCTGGGTCGCGTGTCCGCCGAGGAACTGGACGGGGACCCGAACCAGAAGCGCACCCCCGCCTCACCCAAGGTGAGCGACGCCGAGCGCTACAAGGTCAAGTGCCCTCAATGTGAGGGGGGCGTCTCGTTCGAGGAGGGCTGCGTCATGTGCCACTCCTGCGGATTCAGCCAGTGCTAGGCGAGCACTAGCGGCGCAAGCGACCCGGGGGGGCGGTGGTGCCCGCCTTCGGGTCAGTCGTCTCGCCGCCGGAGCCGGGGATGCGTCGGCCGAAGATGTCGGTCGCGCCGCCGGCCTCGCCGGCGTCGCCGGGCACGTTGCGTCCGAAGATGTCGGTGGACAGCGAGGGCGAGTCGGCAGACGGAGCGATCTTCCGACCGAAGATGTCGCTGCGCCCGGTCATCTGAGGCGTGCGCCGGTTGAAGATGAGCTGATTGCTGTTGCCGCCCCACGAGAGGCGCAGCTGCCGCTCGGTGAAGGCGGCCTTGAACTCCCTGGGCTGGCCGGTCCGCT
>CAZEFP010000609.1:0-2613 GCA_964511565.1 uncultured Planctomycetaceae bacterium | reverse complement strand
CTCGTCGGCCCAGAACACCAGGTAACCCCTGGCGGGGATCGTGATCCCGGCGGGGATCTTGAACTTGGTCGGCTCCTCGGGGTCGTCGGTCAGGTGGAAGCCACCGAGGTCGAGGGCCGAGTCCGTGAGGTTGCGCAGCTCGAACCAGTCCTCGAATTGGCCTGCGGCGTCGGTCACTGTCCGAGTGTTGGCGCTCTGGGCCTCGTTGATCCGAACCCGACAGCCCACGCAATAGGTTCCGGAGAAGGGCGGGCTCCACTCGGCGCCGTCGAAGGCCCGGGCCTGGATCCGCGAGGTGCCGCGGGGGAGGCTGATGGGGCCCGCGGCGGCGAGGGCCGCGGGGCTGATGGCGCCGAGGGGCTCGCGCGGGTCCGAGCCGTCCAACGTGTAGTAGACCGTGGCGGAGCTGGAGAGGGTTAGCTGGGCCCCGTCGCGGTATCGGCCCGACGGCCTCGAGGGTGAGGGAGACGAGAGGGAGGGGAAGAGCGGGGGCGTGGCCGCGAGCAACTGCTGGAGGAGGACCCCGCTTCGGATGGGGAAGTAGTCGTTGAGTAGCCGGTCGCGCTCCGTCACCCAGTCCGTGAGGTTGAAGCGCCCCGGGGTCTCGAAGTAGTTGCCCCAGCGCGCGTACTCCATGAGGACGGCAGGGCCGAGCTCGGCGGCGATGTCGTGGTAGCGCGTGGCCGGGACGTTGCGCTCGGGGAAGGCGGGGTCATAGGGGGTCCCGATCACATCGAACCCCGGCTCCACCCACAGCGAGCCGCCCGGGGTGAGCAGGTGCAGCTGCGCGCGGTCCGCGAGCAGCATCCGGTAGTCGGGGTGGGCGAGGGCGGCCGTGTGAATGAAGTTCACGTTGGCCGGGCTGCCGGACAGGAGTCCCGTCCGATCCCAGAATCCGTCGTTCACGGCCGTCACGGCGCCGCCCCAGTAGAGCGTGGCCTCGGCGTCCCAGTTGTGGAAGACGAAGCGGCCGTCGGGGTTCACGTCGGCGGGGTCCGCGGAGTTGCGGGCGTGAGCGGTGGCCATCCAGTTGTTGTGGGGCCAGTCCGTGTTCCCCACGTACCAGTTCATCAGCATGTAGTCCGCGTAATTAACGAGGTCGACCCGATCGACCAGCGCCTGGTACGCGTTCTCTCCCTGCCAGAGTTGGCCCGGCGCGACCCCCGTGGCGACGATGTCTCGCACCTCCTTCCAGAGGCCGGGCGCCGCACTCCCCACGTTGTTGTTGTTCCCGGCGGCGACGTTCCCGCGCTTGATCCAGTCGTACTCCTCGGGGTCGCCGCCGCCGTACCCCGCCGCGAAGCGCTCGTCCGGCCGCTCGTGGAGGTGGAGGACACCCCAGTACAGTCCGTTGAGGTACAGGTGCACCCACCGCCCGTGGGGCGAGGGGTGATCCATGTCCTGGTGAGACTGAGCCGCGAACTGATCGCGGGTCTCCTGGGCATGGATCTTGGTGGTTGAGCCGGCAGGACCGTTGATGGAGAGCTGGCTGGCGCAGTCGAGGACGAGGTAGTCGAAGCTCTCGAGCGCGGAGTCCTCGAACACCTTGTGCTCGAGCTTCGAGGGCCCGAACTCCGACTTGAACTTGAGCGCCATCGACAGCTGGCTGCGCTTGATCGTCCCCGTGTTCGTTCCACCCTGGATGCTCACGCCGCAGTCGATCTGGAACTCGAGGCCGCTCTGTGGGTCGAGCCACTCCAGGGAGCACGGCCGCTCCCAGGCCTCCCCCTCCTCGGTCGAGTTGGCGTAGATCCCGAGGCGGCCCGAAGGGGCCATGAAGCCGAACAGATCGTCGGGGTGCAGCTGCAGGGAGAGGGAGGGGATCGCGTCGAGGGCGGACTGGACCTGCTCGGGGGTGTAGGGAGCCGTCACGAGCTCGTCGAGGCCGTACCACGCACCGGGGCGAGTGCCGTTTAGGTTCCAGTTGACGCCGGCCTGATCGATCCACTCCGTGGGCAGGCCCCGCCCGACGGCGGTGGCCAGGTCCTGGTTTTCCACGAGGCCCTGGAAGATCCAGGTGCCGGAGGTGACCGGCGAGGGGAGCGCGTTGCTCCTGAAGGCGCGGGCGCGGAGGGTGGTGGTCTCCGTGAGGAGCAGCGGGGACGAGTAGATCAGGTCCTGGTTGGAGGGTTCCCGACCATCCAGGGTGTACCGGATGGTGGCGCCGGGGGAGCCATGCTGCAGCCCGAGCACCACCGGCCCGGACTCGAACCCGGGGGACCGGGAGAAGGTGACCGGGTCCAGGGGGACTCCGCTCCCTCCACCGCCGTTGGCGGCGCCTGGGGTGGGGGGGTCGAAGAACGCCAGCGTGACCAGGTCCGACTCGTATCCGTAAGAGACGTCTGCTGTCTGAGCGGGGAAGGAGGGGAAGAACTGGGTGGTGATCAGCCCCACCGGGTTCACCAGGGCGAGGTACTCGCCGCTCGTGGAGAGCCGGAAGTTGGTGTGGAGGGGTTGGCCCGCCACGGCGCGGTCCTTGCCGGACGCGAACACCACAAGGAACCCGCCGGGGGCGAGCGTCTGAGATGGGAGCACCCATTTGGCCAGGTCACCGGCGTCGTCGGTCAGCCGCCAGCCCGCGAGGTTCAGCGCCACGGTCGAAGGGTTGTGGAT
>CAZEFP010000608.1:0-2621 GCA_964511565.1 uncultured Planctomycetaceae bacterium | reverse complement strand
TCCTCGCCGAGGTGGAGCGCGTCAACGTGGCCTACCCGCAGCTCAACGTGGTGGTCACCTCGAACCAGGGGGACTTCATCCGGCGGTCCATCGACAACGTGGCGAGCTCGGTCCTCTACGGGAGCGCCTTCGCGATCCTCGTGCTCCTGTTCTTCCTGCGGAGCCTGCGTAGCACCCTCGTCATCGCCGCGTCGATCCCGATCTCCATGGTGGCGACGTTCGCGCTCCTGGAGCTCGGCGGCCTGACCCTCAACCTCATGACCCTCGGGGGCCTCGCCCTGGGGGTGGGCATGATGGTGGACAGCTCGGTCGTGGTCCTGGAGAACATCTTCCGCCGGCGGAGCGAGTACGGGGAGGACGCGGTGACCGCCTCGGTGGCAGGCGCCGACGAGGTGGCGAGCGCCATCCTCGCGAGCACCATCACGACCCTCGTGATCTTCCTCCCCCTCGCCTTCATCGAGGGCGTGGCGGGCGCGCTCTTCGGAGAGCTGGCCCTCGTGGTGGTGTTCAGCCTGATCTGCTCGCTGCTCGTCTCCCTGAGCCTGGTCCCGGTCCTCGCCTCCAGGCTCCTGGCGCGACCGAGCTCCCAGGGGTCCTTCGCCGCCTTCGCGGAGCGCGGCTTCCAGCGCCTCGACAGCGCCTACGCGGGGCTCCTGCGCCGAGCCGTCCGGAGGCCCCTGGTGGTGGTCGCCCTCTCCAGCGCGGCGCTGGGCGCCAGCCTCCTGCTCTACCCCCTCATCGGGACCGAGTACCTCCCCCCCAGCGATGAGGGGGAGGTGCGGGTCACCGGCGAGATGGCCGTGGGCACCCGCCTCGACCTGGTGGACCGGCAGACCCGCCGCATGACCGACCTCGCCCTGCCGCTGGTGCCCGAGCTCGTCTCCACCGTCGTGTCGGTGGGACCGGGTTGGCGGGGGACCGTCTCCGCCCAGGGAGACATCCAGATGTCGCTCATCCCGGCGCGGGAGCGTACGCGCTCCAACGCGGAGATCGCGGACGCCCTCCGCACTGCGCTCTCCGGGGAGGTCGCCGGCATGTCGATCCGGACCCGCGCGCCCCAGGGGCAGTTCCTCCTGCAGCGCGTGCTGGGGAGCGAGGGAGGCGTGGAGATCGAGGTGCGCGGCCCCGACCTCGACGTGCTGGAGGGGCTCGCCGCACACGCCGCCCGCATCGCGGAGGCCACCGACGGCGTGACCGACGTGACCGTCAGCCGACGCGCGGGCACCCCCCAGCAGGAGATCCTCGTGGACCGCGAGAAGGTCGCCGACGTCGGGCTCTCGGTGCGCGACGTGGCGCGGGTCCTCGAGGTGGGCTTCGCGGGCGCCCGCGCCGGGGAATTCCGCGCAGACGGCAACTCCTACCGGATCCTGGTCCAGCTCGAGGACGCCGAGCGGCGCTCCATCGACGAGGTGCTGGACATGACCCTGAGCACCCCCGGCGGCGACGCCGTGGCCCTGCGGAACCTCGTGGACGCCAACCCGAGCCGCGGCCCCCTCGTCATCGAGCGCAAGGACCAGCAGCGCGTGGTGACCGTCTCCGCCAACGTCGCCGGCCGGCCCGAGGGGTCGGTGGCCCGCGACCTGCAGGCGGAGCTCATGCGGCTGCCGCGGCCCAAGGGGCACGAGGTCGAGGTCGCCGGCACCTTCGAGGAGCAGGAGAAGGCCACGCGCGAGCTGGTGCTCTCGTTCTTGCTGGCGATCGCCCTCGTGTACATGGTCCTCGCGTGCCAGTACGAGTCCCTGCGCGACCCCCTGGTGGTCATGCTCTCGGTCCCGTTCGCCGCCATCGGCGTGCTCGTGACGCTCCACCTCACCGGCACCACCCTGAACATCCAGAGCGCCATCGGCTGCATCGTGCTGGGGGGCGTGGTGGTGAACAACGCCATCCTCCTGGTGGACCAGGCCGCGCGGCTGGTCCAGGAGGGCACCCCTGTCCGGGAGGCGGTGGCCGAGGCCGGCCGGCGCCGGCTGCGGCCCATCCTGATGACGACGCTCACCACGGTCCTCGCGCTCCTGCCCCTCGCCTTCGGCATCGGCGAGGGCGCCGACGCCCAGGCGCCGCTGGCGCGGGCGGTCGTGGGTGGCCTCGTGGGGTCCACCCTGATCACGCTCCTCCTGATCCCTGCCGCTTACACCCTCGTCCGCAGGTCGAGGGCGCCCGAGCCCGCCTGAGCGCGGGCCGCGGTGGAGCGGCGGGTCAGCTCCCGCCGTCGCCGATCAGGTGCTCCTGGATGAGCGCCCACTCGGTCTGGCGCGAGTGCCACGCCAGGTCTCGGTCACGGATGCCGTGGCGCGTCTGGGGGTAGGCCATCATGGACCAGCTGGTCTTGCCCGCCTTCATGAGGGCATGCGACATCTGGAACATGTTCTGGACGTGCACGTTGTCGTCCATGATCCCGTGGTGCATGTGGAGGAACCCGTTGAGGTCCTTCGCCACGCCCAGGACGCTGGTGGCCTCGTAACCCTCGAGGTTGTCCGCCGGGGTGCGCATGTAGCGCTCGGTGTAGATGGTGTCGTACATGCGCCAGTCGTAGACACCACCTCCGGCGATGCCGAGCTTGAAGCGGTCTGTGCGGCACAGGCAATTGGCGGTCATGGTGCCGCCGAAGCTGTAGCCCGTGA
>CAZEFP010000607.1:0-2625 GCA_964511565.1 uncultured Planctomycetaceae bacterium | reverse complement strand
TGAACTCATTTATGACAACAGTCCCAAGTTCATCAAGTTCGCCCTGGGTGAGAACCCCAAGCGCGTCGCCGCCGGCACCGACCGCTCCGACGAGTACCCCCAGACCCGCATGGGCGTCGCGGCGCTCATCGAGGACCGCCTGGTGGCGGGGCGCGAGTACCGGGAGAGCCTCGCGCGCCACGCGGCGCTGTCCGAGTGGGAGCGCGCGCGCACCATGCCCCCGCGCCGGGACCTGGAGCTCGAGGCGCTCGGCGAGATCGTCGCCGGGGAGCGCTGGATCCACTGCCACAGCTACCGCCAGGACGAGATCCTGATGCTGGCGCGGCTGGCCCAGGCCTTCGGGTTCAAGATCGGCACCTTCCAGCACGTGCTCGAGGGCTACAAGGTCGCCGAGGAGATCGCCGAGGCCGCCGTGGGGGCCTCGACCTTCTCGGACTGGTGGGCGTACAAGTTCGAGGTGGTGGACGCCATCCCGCACAACGCGACCCTCATGAGTGATGTGGGCGTCAACGTGTCCATCAACTCCGACAGCAGCGAGCACGCCCGGCGCCTCAACACCGAGGCCGCCAAGGCGGTGAAGTACGGCCGCATGGAGCGGGCCGAGGCCATCAAGCTGGTGACCCTCAACCCCGCCATCCAGCTGGGGATCGGGGATCGGACCGGCTCCATCGAGGTGGGCAAGGACGCGGACCTCGCCATCTGGTCCGGCGACCCCCTCAGCTACCAGTCGCGCTGCGTCTCCACCTTCGTGGACGGCCGGGAGCTCTTCTCCCTGGAGGCCGACGCCGCCGGCCGCGCCGCGGCCGAAGCGGAGCGTCAGCGGATCATCCAGAAGCTCCTGAAGAAGGGGTCCAAGCCCAAGAAGAGCAAGGGCGGCTGGGGCCGCCGCGGCGGAGGCGAGCGCCTCGCCGGCCGCGTGACGGACCGAGACCTCGCCCGCTTCCGGGACGAGCTCGAGGACCTGTGGCGCTCCGGCGCCGACCCGACCCTCTCGCGGCCCGGGGTGTGCGGCTGCTTCGATGTCCTCTACGAGATGGCCGCCACGCGCGCCGGGAGCCGCTGATATGAGCACCTCCATTCAACTTCAGCTCGCGGCGCTCGTCGCCCTCGCAGCCCCCTCTCTCGCCCAGGACCTGACCCCCAGCGCCGCCGCCCAGGAGGGCCCGGTGCTCCTGCGGGGCGCCACGATCCACACGGTCTCCGGCGACGTGATCGAGGGCGGCGACCTGCTCTTCGAGGACGGCGTCATCCAGGCCGTGTCCGCCGAGCGCCTCGACGCGGGCGAGGCCCGCGTCTTCGAGCTCGAGGGGCGCCACGTGTTCCCCGGCTTCGTCCTCGCCACCAGCACCCTCGGGCTCGTGGAGGTGGACTCGGTGGACATGACCATCGACACCTCGGAGGGGGGCTCCCTCAACCCCGAGGTCTACGCCGCTGTGGCGGTCAACCCCGACTCCTGGCACCTGCCCGTCACCCGCCGCAACGGCGTGCTGGTGGCCGGCGTGTTCCCTCAAGGCGGCCTCGTCCCCGGCCGCGTCTCCACGATCCAGCTGGACGGCTGGAGCTGGGAGGACCTGGCCCTCGACCGCCACGCTGGCCTCGCCATCAACTGGCCTTCCGAGCGCTCCTCGCGCTTCCGCCGCTGGAGCGGCGGGGGCGGGGACTCCGGCGACCGCGCCAAGCGTCAGATCGCCGAGCTGGACGCGCTCTTCGACGCCGCCGCGGCCTACGTGGCCGCCAAGGACGCCGACCCCACCGTGGCCACCGACCTGCGCTTCGAGGCCATGCGGCCGATCCTGTCGGGAGAGGATCCCGTGTTCCTCTCCATCACCACCCGCAAGCAGGCGGAGGCGGCCCTGCCCTGGTGCGCCGAGCGCGGCCTGCGCGCGGCCATCGCCGGGGGCCGCGACGCCCTGGAGTTCGCGGACCTGCTGGTGCGTCACGACGTGCCCGTGGCGATCACCAGCACCCACCGCCTCCCGCACCGCCGGGACCTCTCCTACGCCACCACCTACGAGCTGCCCGCGAAGCTCGAGGCCGCCGGCGTCCGCTGGTGCCTGACCATGGGCGCCCGGGACAGCTCCAACGCGCGCAACCTCTGCTACGAGGCCGCCGCCGCGGTGCCCCACGGGCTGACCCCCGCCCAGGCCCTGCGCTCGGTGACCCTTTCGTCCGCGGAGTTCCTGGGCATCGACGACCACGTGGGCTCCCTGGACAAGGGCAAGCACGCCACCCTCTTCGTGGCGGACGGCGACCCCTTCGAGCTGGGCACGCGTATCGAGCACGCCTTCGTCCAGGGCCGCAAGATCGCCCTCACCGACAAGCAGACGGCCCTCGACGCCAAGTACCGGGAGAAGTACCGCCAGCGCGGGACCCTGAAGCGGGACTGATGGGGCAGCGGCTCCGCGGTCACCCCCTGAAGTGCCGCGGAGTGCTGTGGCCCCTCCACGGCATCCATGGCACGGGTCGCCGCCGCCTGATTCTCGGGGCCTCTCGGCGCGAGCTCCCGGCGTGGGGGGGCGCCGGGTCGGTGGCCCGCCGAACACTTGCCGGTCAGCGTTCCCCGGCGCTCGGACCCTGCAGCAGCCGCCTGCCTATCGGCGAGGAAGTCTTCAAGCCCATGTCCAG
>CAZEFP010000606.1:0-2637 GCA_964511565.1 uncultured Planctomycetaceae bacterium | reverse complement strand
GGCCGCCCCCGCCGGCTGGGTCGCCCGCTCCCGCGCGGACCTGGAGGTGGACGCCTCGGCCGTCGCCAAGGGGTACGGGGTCGACGTCGCCGCCGCCGCCCTGCTCGAGTCCGGCCACGACGAGTTCATGATCGAGGTGGGCGGCGAGCTCGTGCTCAGCGGCCGTAACCCCGAGGGCATCCCCTGGCGTATCGGCGTGGACGACCCGCTCCCGCCCGCCGGCAGCGACCCGCTCTCTCCCATGGCCCTGGCCCCGCGCCCCCCCATCGCGCGCCTCTCCCTGACCCGCGGCGGCGTGGCGACCAGCGGGGACTACCGCAACGTCCGCCGGGTGGGCAGCCGGGTGGTGAGCCATGTCATCGACCCGCGGACGGGGTACCCCATCGACCACGACCTCGCGTCGGCGACCGTCGTCGCCCCCACCTGCGCGGAGGCCGACGGGCTCGCGACCGCCACGATGGTGCTCGGCCCCATCGAGGGGCTCGAGCTCCTCGAGTCACTGGAGGGCGTGGAGGGTTACTTGCTCGTCCGCACCCAGGACGACGAGGCGCCCATCGAGGCCCTCATGACCTCGGGGATGAGCGCGTTCCTCATGGACGGCCCAGGCGACGGGCGCGTCTCCCGACAGCGCGGGCGCTGAGGCGTCTCCTACTGCTGGCCCTGGCGGGCAGCGTCGCGCTCGCTCTTGCGGCGCGCGAGGGCGAGGAGCTCCTTGCGGGCGTCACACACCGGCGCGTTCTGCATCTCGCACAGGCAGTCGGCGAGGGACTCACCGTCCGGACCGACGCCGCCGCAGCTCCCCGAGAGGGCCCGCCCCCGGAGGAGGCCGACGGCCATGCCCCCCACGGCGAGGGCGAAGAAGGCGAAGACGATGATGAACTCCTGCATGGCTCGGGCGGGAATCTAGGACATCTCGGGGCCGAGGTGGCCGCGGGCCTCGGCCAAATCCACCGCGGCCCCTGCGGGAGACGGGCCCCTCAGCGATCCTGCCGCCGCTGGGCGCCCCTTCCGGCCCCGCGCCGCTCCCGGGAGCCGCCCTTGCCCTTGTCCGGCCCGCGCCCCCGTCCGCGGCTCGCCGACGGGTCGAAGGCGGGGTTGGGCCCGCCAGGAAGCGCCGCCCCCGTGCTCCGCTGCCAGGCCTCGAGCTCCGCCAGCAGCGCCTCGGCCACCTCGGGCCGCTCGCCGGCGAGGTCCGTGCGCTCGGACGGGTCCCGCGTCAGGTCGAACAGCTCGGCCGGTTCCCCGTCGAAGGACTGCACGAGCTTCCACCGGCCTCGCCGCATGGCGCTCGCGGGCGTGCCCTGCCCGGTGTAGCAGGGGAAGTGCCAGAAGAGGGCGCGCTCCTGCGCCACGCTCCCTCCCCGGAGGAGGGGCGCGAGGGAGACGCCGTCGAGCCCCCCCCTGGGGGGCAGGCCCGCGAGATCGAGCAGCGTGGGGAACACGTCGACCCCCGAGACGGGCACGTCGCTGCGCAGGGCCGCCGGGACCCCGCTCCCCCACACGACCATCGGGACGCGCGTGCCGCCCTCGAAGAGCTCCCCCTTGCCGCCACGGAGCGGCGCGACCCGGCGGCGCTCCCCGCCATTGTCCGAGGTGAACAGCACCGTGGTCTGCCTGTCGATGCCGAGGCCCTCGAGCCGCGCGCGGAGCCGCCCCATGTTGCGATCCACCGCGGCGACGGTGGCCGCAAAATCAGGGTCGCCCCCCTTCCCCTCGAAGCTCGCGAGGAGCTCGGGGTCGGGGTCGAAGGGGGCGTGGACGGAGTGCAGTGCGAGGTAGCAGACGAACGGCTCCCCGGCGTGCTCCTCGATGAAGGTGAGCGCCGCCCCGGTGAGCTCGTCCGGCAGCAGCCGGCTGCCGTCGCGGTAGGCGTTCCGCTCGAACCCCAGGTCCTTCGGCACGACGGCCACGTCGAAGCCCTGCCCCTCCGGCCCCGCCTCGCGCTTGCCGAGGTTCCACATGCCGAAGAAGCCCGTGGCGAACCCGGCCCCCCCCAGCTCCTCGGCGAAGGTCTGGAACCCGGGGGCGAGCTCGGGCTCGCTGGCGGCGGCCAGGAGCGGGTGGTACGGCTGACCCGGCGCGTTGCGCCCGTCCACCACCGTGTACACCCCGTGGCGCCCGGGCCAGAGCCCGCTCAGGAGGCAGGCCCGCGCCGGAGCGCAGTTGGGAGCGCTCGCATAGGCCGCGTCGAACACCGCTCCCTCCGCGGCGAGGCGGTCGAGGTGGGGCGTTCGGAGCTCCCGGTTGCCCATGAAGCCCACGTCGTTCCAGCCCATGTCGTCGATCAGGACCACCACGAGGCCCTTGGAGGGACCCGCTCCCTCGGCCCCGTCCGGACGCCGCGCGGGAGGGGCCGTCCCAGGAGCCGAGCCCTCCGCCGGAGCGGCTGCCGGCACCTGGATCCGTCCGTCCCCGTCCCGGTCCTGTCGGTCGAAGAAGCCGCCGAAGAGCCGCCGCACCTCCCCTGCGGTGGCCTCGCCATCCCCGTCGACGTCCAGCTCGCCGCGGTGCCCCCGCAGGAACCCCGCCACGCTCGAACGGACCCGCTTGCCATCGAGCTCGTCATCCGTGAGGACCCCGTCACCGTTGACATCGAAGGCGGTGCATGCGGTGGCCAGCTCCTCCATCAGCTCGACG
>CAZEFP010000605.1:0-2640 GCA_964511565.1 uncultured Planctomycetaceae bacterium | reverse complement strand
GCGGGTGGCCGCGGTCTCCCCGTCGATGGCGCACACGTCGGGGACCGCGGTCTGCATCCGGAAGGCGGTCTCGTCGTTCCGGATGGCCGCCTCGAGGTCCCGGTCGGGCGAGCGCTCGAGGAAGCGGGCGTCCAGCTCGGCGATCAGGTCGAGCTGGCGGCGCTGGGCCTTGGGGCCCAGGGCTGGGGCCACGTTGCGCACGGCGGGGTCCCGGTCCGCCACCAGGATCGAGGCCTGGTGGTGCGCGGGGAGGAACCCGCTGCTGAAGAGGCCCACGCCGCCGTGGGGCGGCACGGCGCCGCCGGCCTGGAGCACCACGAAGCCAGGGAGGTTGTCGCTCGCGCTCCCTAGCCCGTAGTGGAGCCAGGAGCCCGCGCTCGGGTGCCCGAGGAACGGGAAGCCCGTGTGCATGAGGAAGTTGCCCTGGGCGTGCTCGTTGACGCTGCTCGTCATTGAGCGGATGACCGCGAGCTCGTCCGCCACCGTGGCGATGTGGGGGAACATGGAGCTCACCGCGAGCCCGCTCTCTCCGTGCCGGGCGAAGCGGAAGGGCGACGCCATGACGTTGCCGTTGTTGTTGAACTGGGTGCGCTGGACCGCCACCGGCATGGGCTGGCCGTGGAGGCGCTCGAGCTCGGGCTTGGGATCGAAGGAGTCCACCTGGGAGACGCCGCCGGACATGAAGCAGAAGATCACGTGCTTCGCGCCGCGGCGGGTGGCCTCGCGCTCCGCCGCGCGGCGGATGGCGGCCATGGAGGCGTCCGCGGTGAGTCCGGCGAGGGCGAGCATCCCGAAGCCCGTGGAGCTCGTCTCCAGGAAGCGGCGCCGCGAGAGCGCGCGTTCGACGATGGGGTCATCGGACATGGATGAACTCCTTGAGGTTGAAGAGCGCGTGGGCCACGCGGGTCCAGGGGTCGTCGCGCGGGGTCGGGGCGCCCATGGCGTCCAAGGCGGCGCGGCTGCTGGCGAGTTGGCGCTCCGCCTCCTTGAGCTGGTCCCGCTCCGCGGGCAGGAGGGCCGCCACCAGGTCCTCCCGGCGGACTGGGGCGCGCCCCTCGAACGCCGCCAGGGCCTCCTCGGCGGAGAAGGCGTGCCCGTGCACCGCCGCCCGTAGCACCGTGCCCCGGAAGAGGCGGCTCGCCGCGGGCGCGCCGTGCCGCAGGCCGAGCAGGATGTTCCAGTCTCCCGCGCGGTACGCCGCGAGGGGGGCCGTGCGGATCGGGTGGCCGAGCGCGGCCCCGTTGCGGTAGGCGGTGACCGTCCCGTCGTCGCCGTAGCTGAGCACCAGGTGGACGGCGTCCGCGCCGCCGGTCTCGTCCTCGCCGTCGAGGTCCGCGGTGCGCTTGAAGTTGTCCGAGCCGGGGACCCAGCGGCGGGCCCTGCGCTCCCCGAAGACCAGGGCGTCGAACTGGCCCCCGTCGCGGTTCTGAACCGTCACCACGCCGCCGCCTCGCTGTTCGAGGTCATCGAGCTGGACCCAGGCAGCGAGGGTGCGAGGCCCGAGCGGGAGGTCGATACCTCCGGTGGAGGCATACCCCTCCCCGTCCAGGATCAGCCCCTGGCCCTCGATCCGCGCGGTGCCGTGCAGCGTGAGCCGAGGGGGAGTGTCGAGGGCCGCGGGCCCCCGGGTGAAGTCCCAGGCGGCGATGGCCTCCGGGCCGCTGGCCTCGCTGGCGTCCGCGGGGGCGGCGCCCGCTTCCAGCGCCTCGCGTGCCCTCTCCAGGAGGCGGTCGGCGCGGGCCCGAGCTTCGGAGAGCGAAGCCTCGAGTCGCGCGCGCTCCCGGACGGTCTCTCGCTCCTCGTCCGCGCACGCAGCCAGGTGCCGAACGAGCAGCTCGCGCTCCGCGTCCGCCGGCGGGCGGCCGGTGGCGGCCTCCCACATGCCAGACAGGCGCTCGCCGTCCGAGCCCGGGGCCGTGCGAGCTCGTTCTGCCCAGCGCCCGGCGAGGTTCCAGGTGAGCGGGTCGTTCATGAGCGTGAGGGACTGCGCGGGGACCGTGGTCGCCGGTCGTGCGCCCACGGGGGCGAAGGGCACCGGGGCGTCGAAGGCCACGAGGAACGGGTCCATGCGGTTGCGCTGCGCGCGGACGTAGACGCTGCGCCGGGTGGTGCCGGGGCCGATGCCCGCTGGCGGCCCGAACATGCGCCCGTCCAGGACGCCGGCCACCTCGACCATGGCGTCGCGGATGGACTCCGCGTCCATGCGGCGGATCGAGGCGTGGGAGAGCAGGCTGTTCTCCGGGTCGTGCTCCAGGGCCTCCGGGGCGGCGTCCGTCGAGCGCGTGAACGTGTCGGAGGTGACCACGTGTCGGATCAGGGACTTCACGGACCAGCCACCGCGCACGAACTCGCTGGCAAGGTGGTCGAGGAGCAGCGGGTGGCTGGGGCGCGCCCCGAGGCGGCCGAAGTTGTCCGGCGTGGCGACGAGGCCGCGGCCGAAGAGGTGGTGCCACACGCGGTTCGCCATGACGCGTGCGGTGAGCGGGTTGGAAGGAGCCACGAGGGCGTCGGCCAGCTGCCGACGCCCGCTGTCTTCGGCGACGAAGAGGTCCGACAGGCGCTCCGCGATCTCGGCCGCCGCGCATTCGAGGTGCACATGCCGACCGGACCCGGTGGGCATCTCGACCTTGAGGTCGTCGC
>CAZEFP010000604.1:359-2646 GCA_964511565.1 uncultured Planctomycetaceae bacterium | reverse complement strand
GAGCTTGCTGAGCGCGCCGCCGGCGGTGCGCTCCCTCACCTGGGGGGGCGACCTGTCCCGCCCGAGGCGGCCCGGGGCAACATCGAGAACATGGTTGGCTGGGCGCAGGTGCCGGTGGGCCTCGCGGGCCCCCTGCTCCTCGACGGGACGGAGGGCCTGCGCGAAGTGCTGGTCCCCCTCGCGACCACCGAGGGCGCGCTGGTGGCGTCCACCTCCCGCGGGATGGGGCTGGTACGCGAGGCGGGGGGGGTGCGGGCCCGGGTGACGCGGGACGAGTTGTCCCAGCACCCGGTGCTCGTCTACGGGGACATCGAGGGCGCGCTGACCGCGGCGGAGGTCGCCCGCGCGAGCCTCGAGCGTTTCCAGGGCCTCGTCTCGTCGATCACGTCCCACGGCCGCCTCGTCCGGGTCGAGCCTGAGGTCCTCGGCCGGCGCCTCGTCCTGCGCTTGCTCTTCACCACCGGCGACGCCATCGGCATCAACATGGCCGCCCACGGGGCGGAGCTGTGCTGCGCGGACCTGGCAGGTCGGACCGGGGCGGTGGAGCGGCACGTCCACGGTCAGGACGTGGAGAAGCGCGCCAACGCGCGGGCGCTGATCGAGGGTCGGGGCCGGAGCGTCGTGGCCGAGGCGACGGTGCCGCGGCAGGTGCTCGCCGAGCGCGCGCGCACGACCCCCGAGGCGATGGTGAGGGTCATGCGGACCTACGCCGCGGGGTTCGCCCACCTCGGGACCCAGAACTGGACCATCCAGTCGGCCAACACCCTGGCGGCGCTCTTCCTGGCCTGCGGGCAGGACGTCGCGTACGTCACGGAGTGCGCGACGGGGTTGCTGGACCTCGACCTGAACGAGGACGGGGACCTCCACGCCACCCTGACCCTCCCGAGCCTCCTCCTGGGGTCGGTGGGGGGAGGGAGCGGCCAGGGGACCGCCCTGGAGGCGCTCCAGATCATGGGCTGCGCGGGGTCCGGCAGGGCGACCTCCCTGGCTGAGATCGCGGCGGGGACGGTCCTCGCGGGCGATCTGTCGCTCCTGGCGGCCTTCGCGAGTCACGAATTCGTCGCCGCGCACGAGTCCCTGGGGCGCAATCGCCCCCAGCCCTAGGGCGAGGCGGGGGCGGCGCAGGCTGGGACCTGCGGGGAGCCGACTCCCCAGTGAGGGCGTTCGCTGCTTGACGGTGGCCCCAGCATGCCTACCCTCTTGGGCTCATTCTCGGAGTTTGGCCGCCTTGCGGACCGCCCGGGTTCCGGCTGCCAGCCGCCCCGAGCCTTCGCCACAGCGTCCAATTCCATCCACCGTCGCCATCTGACGGAGCCCCCGGGCTCCCCGGCCAGCGTCCCCTTTACTAAGCGTCTCCAGACCCGAGCGCGTCTCTGCGCTCCCTGACTTCCGATGAGCACCACCGTGGAGAAGAAGAACGTCTCCCCGCGTCAATTCGCGGCCAAGAAGAACGATCCCTCGATGAAGCGCAACATCGGGATCATGGCCCACATCGACGCGGGCAAGACCACCGTCACCGAGCGAGTCCTGTTCCTCACGGGCATGGTCCACAAGACCGGCGAAGTCCACGACGGTGACGCCACCATGGACTTCCTCGAGGAGGAGCAGAAGCGGGGGATCACCATCCAGTCGGCGGCGACGACCTGCGAGTGGAACAACCACATCATCAACATCATCGACACCCCGGGGCACGTCGACTTCACCGTCGAGGTGGAGCGCTCGCTCCGCGTGCTCGACGGCGCGGTCGCGGTGTTCGATGGCAAGCAGGGTGTGGAGGCTCAGTCGGAGACCGTCTGGCGTCAGGCCGACCGCTACGGCGTGCCGCGGATCTGCTTCATCAACAAGATGGACAAGGTCGGCGCGAACTTCGAGTTCAGCGTGGGCACCATCCGCGATCGTCTCGGCGCCAACCCGGTCCCGATCCAGCTGCCGATCGGCGCTGAGAAGGACTTCGCCGGGTTCGTCGACCTGATCCGCATGAAGTACGTCGAGTTCATCGACGACGCGAAGGACGGCGGCCGCTCCTACATGGAGGGCGAGATCCCCGACGAGCACATGGAGGCCGCGGAGGCCGCGCGGCACATCATGGTCGAGGCCGCCGCCACCGGCGACGAGGACCTGATGAACAAGTACCTCGAGGGCGAGGAACTCACCGAGGAGGAGATCATCAAGGGCCTCCGCGCCGAGACCCTCGCCATGAACTGCGTCCCGGTCCTCGCGGGGTCCGCGCTCAAGGACAAGGGCGTGCGCTTCGTCCTCGACGCGGCCCTGGACTTCCTGCCCTCGC
>CAZEFP010000604.1:0-349 GCA_964511565.1 uncultured Planctomycetaceae bacterium | reverse complement strand
TCGCTGGCGTACAACGGCCGAATCGGTGCCGCTGTGCTCTCTGAAGGCGAAAAATTCGTCACCGTCTGGGACGGCCAGGTCCTCGAAGAGGAATGGCTGGTATTGATGAAAGGCGCGCCGAACCGCGACGCGGCCCTGGACTTCCTGCCCGCCCCCGCCGAGCTCGGCGACGTCGAGGGCACCGTCCCCCGCAAGGAGGAGAAGATCACCCGGAAGCCCACGACGGACGACTACGTCTCGCTCATGGCGTTCAAGACGGTCGCGGAGCCCACGGGCGACATGACCTTCGTCCGGGTCTACTCGGGAACGCTCGAGAAGGGCTCCAAGCTGCAGAACCCGCGTACCGGCA
>CAZEFP010000603.1:0-2650 GCA_964511565.1 uncultured Planctomycetaceae bacterium | reverse complement strand
CCTTTCCCCGGACGCCGACCATGCGGCGGTACTCGCTCACAACGGTGTTGACGACGGCGCACGCCTCCGCCACGTCCCCCGAGGTCAGCGACACCGTGAGAATATCGTCGTCCCGACCGACATCGATCTTCAGACCGCCCCGAAGCGCCGCCACCTTGTTCGCGGACCTCGAGAGCATCGAGCTCGACGCAACCTCCGGCCGCGCAGCAACCGATTGAAGCAGCGAGGTGGAGCGCAGGACCGCGGCCTGGGTCCCGAGGAACTCGTAGGTGCCCGAACCGATGAAGCCCTCGTAGAAGACCGGGTTCCGACTCTTCCCGTGGACGAACAGCCGCGACTGGGCGCGCCAGATCTCCCCTTGCTCCTCGATCTTGCGGAAGCCCGTCACCACCCCCAGCCCCACGCAGACGAGGAGGATCCAACGGCCGCGCCAGGCGGTCACGAACAGGCTGCGCAGGGAGAGGTCCGAGTCCGGCCCCTCATCAGCGACGGCGAGGCGTGAGGTTTGGGGTTCTTGGGTCGTCATGGGCAATGCGGTTTCGGCCTTCGACAGGTCATCGCCGTCGCACAGGCCTGGTGAGGTCAGCAGCGTCTCAGGCAGGGACCGTAGCGGTTCCCGAGGGCAGGACTGAAGCGCTTAAACGTATCACGCCCCCGTGGTCGAGGACTGGGTGTTCGGGAGCGGGGGATGGGGGTCCTGGGCGCCGAATGGGAGGGTCGCCCCGGGCTCAGCGACTTCCTTCACGCTGCGGGCCGTTTCACGCGATGGAGGCCACGACGCCGATGTTGTCCTCGCCGCCGGGGTGCCCCCTGACCCCCGCGAGGGCCAGGCGTACGGCGGCCTCCACGAAGACCTCGGGGCTGCGGCCGGCGCGGATCATCAGGGTCTCGAGGTCCTCCATGCCGACCGACTCCTCGGGGGTCTCGTAACGGCACTCGTGGACCCCATCGCTGCAGGTGACGACCCAGTCGCCGCTCTTCACGGGCACCCGGAAGAAGGCGCTCGGCGGAATACCGTGGGACCCAGCGTCCCATGGGGCCGTGTAGAAGGTGTTCGGCGGAACCACCCGGCGAACACCGCTCTCCATGTTGCCGAGGAAGATGCCCGAGTCGCCGAGGCAGACGCCCTCCATGATCCCCTCTCCTCGATCGATGGTGAGGAGCGCCAGCGTGCAGCGCGAGCCATCCTCGCCCGCCGCTTCCAGGTCCGCCCACCGGGGGTGGAGCAGGGCGAGGGCCTCCTCGGGGGAGATCAGAGTGCTCGAGTCTTCCACGATGGCGGCCAGCAGCTCCACCGTCAGGTGGCTCGCCTCGTGCCCGTGGTGCCCGTCGGCCACCGCCTGGATCACGCGGCGCCCATCGTCGAAGGCGAGCACACAGTCCTCGTTGAGGACAAGGGATGGACCCTTCCTTGTGAGGACCCCCTCGCTCCCGGCGCTTAGGCCACACGCGGTCGCCGAGTTTCCGGAGAGAGGTCCTCCGACAACGGACAGACCGAACTGGTCGGTCCTTCCGTGGTCCTCACCGAAGAGGGCCGCGATCGTGGAGGTCGTCATCACTTTGGCAGGTCGCTGGTGGCAGGCTACCCGGTCGAAGCTAACAAACAGTCCTGATACGGAGGTAGGACCTCCGGGAGATGAGGTCCTACTCCAGGGGCATGGCGCCGGGAAGGCCCATGCGTATCCGACTCGTCCCGCGGATCAGGGCGGAGGCGCGATGCCCGGGTTGATGACGGTCACCCGGGAGAGGGCGCGGGGGTTGCTCCCCGTGATCACGCCGCCGTTGCCGCCGGTGGAACCGCCGGTGCCGCCGGTGGCGTTCGAGGTCTGGAACCGCAGCATGATCTGCCGCATGGTCATGTTCGACAGGCCTTGGCGGGACTGGGCCTCGACCGCCGCGACGAGCAGGAGGGCGCCGCCGGCAATGAGCGCAGATCGTTGGAGGCGCCGAAGGGGCGCCGTGGAAGGCTTTGAAAGCATGGCAGTGAAAGGGTCACTCGCGGCAGAAATGAAAGGTGCGAGGTCCTAAGCATAACCGGACCCACAGGCTGCAAGGCGATGCCAGGCAATTTTCATGAGTGAATTCCCTCGGTTGATCATTCCTGGACCCCCCTAGGGGTCGGTCCGGGCGCCCTCCCCCCTGTAGGACAGGCGTGGTTTCTGAAGCTCCCTGGCCGGGCGGGGACAGCCCTGGCGCCCGCTGTAACCTTCAGGGGCGCAGGCTCCTCCTGCCCCGCACCACCGTGTTCCTGGCCCCCCACCACCTCCTCGTCGCCCTCGCCATCCTGGCGTTCGCCCCCCCCCTGCGGTGCCCCCAGCCGGACTTCGGCCGCTCCTCCACCGCCGCAGATCCCGCCGCCCTCCCCTTCCCGCTCCCCGTGTTCCGGGTCCCGCTGGAGGACGACGATTGCCCGATCCTGGCGGTCTTCGTGGGCCTCGAGGGGCCCACCAAGGCCGAGCTCCACGTGGTCACCGCGGACGAGGACCACCCCATTTCCGTGGTGGACCACCTCTACGACGCCCAGCGCTGGTTCGGGCTCGTTGAGCCCTCGCCCAGGTTCCCCTTCATCCGCCGCGCGCGGGGCCGCAGCGGATACCGCCGCATCGCCGACGTGGAGACCGTCATCCTGGACCTCGCCCCGTCCCCGACC
>CAZEFP010000602.1:0-2666 GCA_964511565.1 uncultured Planctomycetaceae bacterium | reverse complement strand
GACCTGACGCGCTTCTACGTGCTCTACCTCTACAACCAGGCCTTCGACTTCTACGAGATGGGCTACGCCTCGGCGATGGCGTGGATTCTGCTGGTGGTCGTCCTGGTGCTGACCGGGCTGTTCCTGCGGGGTAGCCGGCGGCACGTCCACTACGAGGGGATGAGCCGATGAAGCGCCGCGGATCCAGGCTCCTCACCCTCGCCCTCCTGGCGGCGGGCGCCGCCCTCATGCTCTTCCCCCTCTGGTGGATGCTCGTGGTGTCCCTGGAAACGCCGAGCAACGCGGGGGCAGCCACGGTCGAGGTCGGCGCCATCAGCGCCTTCCCCGCCGACCCGCAGTGGAGCAACTGGACCGAGGCCATGCGGGCCGTCGGCACGGTGGAGTGGCAGGGCTTCCTCGACGCCCTCGCCAACTCGATCCTGGTGACGTTCCTGACGGTGACCGCGACGGTCTTCTCCTGCAGCCTCGTGGGCTACGCCCTCGCGCGGGTGCGCTTCCGCGGCCGGGGGCTGCTGTTCGCGGTGATGCTGGGCACGATGATGCTCCCGCCCCAGGTCACGATGATCCCCATGTTCCTCGTCTTCCGGGAGCTGGGCTGGGTGGACACGATCCTGCCCCTCGTGGTCCCCGCGTTCTTCGGGAACGCGTTCTTCATCTTCATGTTCCGCCAGTTCATGGCCCAGGTCCCCGAGGCCCTGGTGGAGGCGGCGCGCCTGGACGGCTGCGCCCACCTCGGCGTCTGGTGGCGGGTCATGCTCCCCATGTGCCGCCCCGTGATCGCGATCACCGCGGTGTTCACCTTCATCTTCGTCTGGAACGACTTCCTCGGCCCGCTGATCTACCTGCACTCCGAGGAGAAGGCGACCCTGGCCATCGCCCTCAACAGCTTCCGCAACCAGTACGGCGGCCTCGAGGACGTCCAGTACCTGATGGCCCTCAGCCTCATCACCATGATCCCCTGCATCCTCCTGTTCCTCGTGGCGCAGCGTCAGTTCATCGAGGGCCTCGGCTCCGGGGCGGTCAAGGGCTGATGGCGAACATCACCTTCGAAGGGCTCGGCAAGGTCTACCCGGGCGGAGTCCGCGCGGTGGAGGGCGTCGACCTCGAGGTCGAGGACGGCGAGTTCGTGGTCCTCGTGGGTCCCTCGGGCTGCGGCAAGAGCACGACCCTCCGCATGGTCGCGGGGCTCGAGGAGATCACGGACGGGACGCTCCGGATCGGCGACCGGGTCGTGAACGAGGTGGCGGGCAAGGACCGGGACATCGCCATGGTGTTCCAGAACTACGCGCTCTACCCGCACCTCTCGGTCCGCCAGAACATGGCCTTCCCGCTGGAGCGGAGGCGGGCCCACGGCGGTAGCCTGCGGCGCCTCATCGACCCGGGCTACCGGCGCGCCGCGCGGGAGGAGGATCGAACGATCGAGGCGGAGGTCGCGCGGGCCGCAGAGGTCCTCGGGATCACCGACCTCCTGGACCGCAAGCCCGGCGCCCTATCCGGCGGCCAGAGGCAGCGGGTGGCGGTGGGCCGCGCCCTCGTCCGCCGGCCCGCGGCGTTCCTCTTCGACGAGCCCCTCTCCAATCTCGACGCCAAGCTGCGGGTCGAGATGCGCGCCGAGCTCAAGGCGCTCCACGAGCGCCTCGGCGCCACGATGCTCTACGTGACCCACGACCAGGAGGAGGCCATGACCCTGGGGGATCGCCTCGTGGTCATGGACGGCGGGCGCGTGCAGCAGTGCGCGCCGCCGCGTGAGGTCTACGAGCAGCCCGCGAACCGGTTCGTCGCCGGCTTCGTCGGGACGCCGAGCATGAACTTCCTCGAGGGCGAGGTCGCGGATGGAACCATGACCATCGGAGACGCCCGGCTCCCCCTGGGGGACGCGGCGGCCGGTGCACCGCGCGCCCTGATCCTGGGGCTCCGGCCCGACCGGCTCCGGATGGCGGAGCCCGGGGAGCCGTGCGCGCTCGATGCGACGGTGGCGGGCGTGGAGGACCTCGGCGACCGATGCGATGTCCGCCTGCGGGTGGGCCACGCCGAGCTCGTGGCGCGGCGGCCGGCGGGGGAGCTCCCGCGCTGGACCGCGGCCGGGCCCGCGACTCGCGTGGCCTTCGAGCCGGCAGAGGCATTGCTCTTCGAGCCGGGCCCCCACGGCGCCCGGATCCGCTGACCCAGGCGGCCTCGCCCACCCTGGCGTCCCCCGGGGCAGACACTCTTCCCCATTCAGGCCTCAGGCCACGACACAATGAACAACGGTCAAGTGAACGCCCTGATCTCCGCCCTGGTCTTGCTGACCGGTGCTGTCCTGTTGTCGGTCGAGGGGTACAACAACTACCGATCCCTCGGCGAGTTGACGATGGCGGTTGGCGGCCTGCTGCTGCTCGTCACCTGGATCCGGATGAATCGGGGGGACGGAGAGAAATCGACTCCCTGAGGCCCACCGGACGAGGGGCCCGTCGCCCGTCAGGGCCGGCGAGCGCCCACCACCCCTTCGAGCGCAGCCTCGACGCGCTCGGCCATCCGCGCCCGGGTGAACTCGTCCGTCGTCGCCGCACGGCCCTTCGCACCAAGGGCGGCTCGCCGAGCGGGGTCGTCGAGGAGGTCCCCGAGGGCCTCCTCGAGGGCCGCAGGGTCGTCGGGTTCGTAGAGGACCCCACCACCGGTGTGCTCCA
>CAZEFP010000601.1:0-2669 GCA_964511565.1 uncultured Planctomycetaceae bacterium | reverse complement strand
TCGGAGATGCCGGGGACCAGCGCGACGAAGCGGGGCCCCTCGGGCCCGAGCACCGAGACGGACGGTCGGGGCGAGTTCCGGTTCGACTCGGTGACCGAGGGGGAGTACGAGCTCCGCATCAGCCACCCCACGCGGGTCATGGATGATCGGTTCGACGTCGAGGTGGAGGCCATCGACACCCGGTTCGAGGCGGACCTGCCGGTGACCCTCATCGAGGGGCAGGTCCTGGATGCCGCCGGCCAGCCCGTCGTCGGCGCGAGGGTCTCCGCTCGCCGCCCCAGCGCCGGGGGGCAGCGCTCGATCGGGATCGTGATGATGGGCTCCTCGGCAGGAGGCGCCCAGGTCATCTCGAGCGACGGGGACCTCGCCGAGCCGGTCCTGACCGATCGAGAGGGGCGCTACTCCCTGCGCGGAGTCTCAGGAGACACCGAGCTGGTGGTGAAGGCCCAGAGCGACGAGGAGGGGGCCGTGGAGACCGAGCCCATGGTCGTGGAGACCGGGACCATCACCCAGGGCGTGGACCTGCGCTTCGTCGAGGCCGGGACGGTCACGGTCCTGGTGGAAGGCGCCGCGCAGGGGACGATGGTCATGGGCCGCGCGCCGGGGGGCGAGACGCCGCAGCTGAAGCCCGTGGTGGAGGGGCGCGCGGTCTTCAGCGGCCTGGCCCCAGGGAGGCACCGATTCCAACTGGTCGGCCAGGGCGTCGAGGGGGCGGTGAACACCTCCTCCCAGTCCGTCGAGGTGGAGGCCGGCGAGGAGCACGAGGTGCGCCTCGGCGCCGACTGACGCGCCTCGCGGACGGCGCCGCCCGTCCCGTCGGAGCCCCGCGCGTCGCACCGAGGCCGAGCGGGCGTGGAACGAGGCGGCCCCGCCGGCGCCATGGGCTCCGGCGGGGCCGCCGCGTGTCTGCGTGTTCGCCGTGGGCCTGCGCCCACGCGGCTCACTGGAAGGTCAGCCGGACGCCGTCGGTGAAGTTGGACGTGGCGAAGAAGATGGCCGTGTCCCGGTGCCAGGCCTGGAAGGACCAGCTCTCGCCGGCGACCGCGGCGACCGAACCGGTGGGCTGGGGGATGGCGCCAAGGTCGAGGGTGAGGGAGAAGGCGCCGGCGGTGCCGGTGTTCAGGATCTGCCCGGCGCCCACGTAGCGGCCGATGGAGCCGGAGAGGCACAGGTTGCCGGCGCTGCCGCCGGGGTTCAGGGCGAAGCCCCGGGTGCGGCTGGCGATGAAGAAGCCGAAGGCGTTCAGCGGCAGGCGGGAGGCCGTGAGGGTCACGTCGTTCTGGCTCACGTCCAGGGAGCCGCTCGCGTCGATGCGTCCGACCTGCCCGGTGGAGTTGGGGTTGGCGAAGCAGAACACCGCGCCGATGTTGCTGCTCGTCTCGTAGGCGCCCATGTCGACGATGGGCGCGGTGCCCGCGCCGGTGTCAGGGACGGAGGGCTCGTCGAACCTGCGGCGCGCGCCGTCGGCGTCGGCCTCGCTGAAGCCCGAGAGCAGGCTGGCGTTGTCGCCGGCGTCGATGCCGGGCGAGGGGGCCAAGAGGCGGAAGTTGCCCGCCGCCTGGTCCACGAAGAGCGGGGCCGCGCTGATGTTGCCGGTGCCGGTGAAGCCGCCCTCCACCAGGCAGTGGCGGAGGTTCGAGCCGTTGGACGCCTGGTTGAAGGGGCCCTGGGCGCCGCCCGGGCCCGTGTTGCCCCAGAGGATCGTGTTACGGATCGTCGGGGTCGCGCCCTGGACGCGGATGCCGCCGGCGGCCTGGGAAGTGGAGCTGTTGCCGACGATGGTGCAGTTACGCACCCGGGTCGAGCCGCCCGAGCCGATCCAGAGGGCTCCGCCCCCCGAGCTGCCCGTGGCGACGTTGCCCGTGAACACGGAGTTGAGCACCGAGACGTTGCCGGTGGAGAAGATCTCCAGGGCGCCGGCGCGGGACGCGCGGTTGCCCTCGAACCAGCAGCCGTCGTAGACCACCGCGCCGCCCGTGGCGATGTCGAAGGCGCCTCCGAAGGACCCGCCCAGGTTGTCCCGGAAGGAGCAGCGGATGAAGTCGGGGCCTGAGCTGTTGATGTAGCCCGCGCCGCCGCCGAAGGTGCAGCGGTTCGCCACGAAGTCACAGTTGCGGATGGTGGGATTGACGCCGCCCACGCACAGGATCCCGCCGCCCCGGTCGGCGTTGCCGCCGGAGCTGCCGTTGGAGTTGCCGCCGGTGATGGTGAAGCCGTCGAGGACCGCCGAGGCGTTGGTCCCCTGGGTGCGGACCACGTGGTAGGAGTTCTCGGCGTACCCGCTGAAGTTGGGGCCGTCGTCGCCGTTCAGGTCCGCGGTCAGGATCGAGGGCGCGACGCCGAAGGCGGGGCGCTCGTCCGGCGAGGACTCGCCGCCCGCGAAGCCGCCGTAGATCTCCACGTCGTTCTGCAGGCGGAACGAGAGCGCGCGGCTCCCCGAGTTGTTCGTGCGGTAGGTGCCGTCAGCCACGAACACCTGGTCCCCGGGGACGGTGACGCCGAGGGCGGCCTGCAGGCCGTCGGTGCCCTGGAAGGCGTCGGCCCAGGAGGACCCGTCGTTGGCGCCGGTGGTCAGGTTGGCGTCCACGTGGACGGTCTGAGCGGCGGCGGCGCCCACGAGGGCGAGGCCAGGGGCGAGGCGGGTGGCGAGGTGAGCGGCGAGCTGGTTC
>CAZEFP010000600.1:0-2672 GCA_964511565.1 uncultured Planctomycetaceae bacterium | reverse complement strand
GGGTGTGGCTCAGCTTGGTAGAGCGCTGCGTTCGGGACGCAGAGGTCGGAGGTTCAAATCCTCTCACCCCGACCACCCTCCACGGGATCGCTCCCGTGGATCCGCTCTGGACTCCCGATCCAGTGCAGGCGCCCCCACGGGCGCGCCGGAGCCCGATCGGGCCCGGGCGGGCCTGCGCCCGCCAGAGGCCAGTTCTTCTCCGGTCCCCCCGCCCACGGGAGTGAGCAGCCAAGGCTCGCATTCGCCGGTGGGGGTTCGGCATCCTTCGGGCCCGCCGCCCTCGCTCGCGAGGTCGCAGGCCCGGTCCCCGGCGGCTTGAGCCGCCTATCCCCCCAGGGACCCTTCGCTCCCCTCGTGGTGAGCGTCTCCCCATGACTCAGTCCTCATCCGACCCGGACGCCTTCGGCGCCAATGTCGACACCACGGCCTCCGAGGCCGCTCCGCGCAGGCGTCGCCGCACCCGCAGCTCGCGCAGCGGCAGCGGCGAGGGCGAGGGTGACGCACCCAGTAAGGCCTCGTCCACGGACTCGGACGCACCGGCCGAGGACGGGGCCCCTGGCGGTGGCTCGCGTTCGCGTTCGAGGCGCAAGCCTGCTGGGGATCGTGAGGCCGCCGGGGACGATGAATCTGCCGGTGGCCGTGAACCTTCCGGTGGCCGTGAACCTTCCGGGGATCGTGAGGCCTCCGGTGACCGTGAATCTGCCGATTCGGGCGAGGGCGACTCCGAGGACGGCGGCCGCCGGAGGCGACGCCGGCGACGCCGGCGTCGCGGGACGCGCCCTGAGGGTGAGGAGGACGGCGCGCTCGCCGGGGAGGTCTCCGAGGAGCGTGAGGCCCCCGAGCCGGAGGAGGACTCCGAGGGCCGGCGCCAGGCGGAGGATCCGCGCTCCGGGCGGCAGCCGGTCGAGGGAGAGGGCATGCTGTTTCTCGACCGGGGCGGCATCGCGACCCTGCGCCCCCTGGACCGGATCGGTCACCCGACCAAACAGGATGTCTTCGTGCCGAAGCACCTGATCCAGAAGGAGAAGCTGCGCGAGGGCATGGTCGTGCGTGGGCGGTTCTCCCGCGGTCAGAAGCACAAGTTCCAGCTGGCGGAGGTCCTCGAGGTCGACGGCAAGCCCTCCAAGGCGTGGAAGAACGCCCCGGGCTTCAAGGCCCTGACCTCGATCGACCCGGACTTCCACTACGCAGTGGGGGACGCGCTGGACGACACCTCCATGCGGATCGTTGACCTGATCGCGCCGATCGGGCGCGGCCAGCGCGGGCTGCTCGTGGCCCCTCCGCGCAGCGGCAAGACGACCATCCTGCGGACCTTTGCGCGCGGCATTGAGCAGACCTTCCCGGATGTGCACCTCTTCGTGCTGCTCATCGACGAGCGCCCCGAGGAAGCGACCGAGTGGAGCCGGAGCCTCGAGACCGGGCAGGTATTTGCCTCAACGGCGGACGAGACGCCCAAGCACCACATCCAGCTGGCGGAGTCGGTCTGGAAGCGCTGCTGCCGACTGGTGGAGATGGGCGAGGAGGTGGTCCTCCTGATCGACTCGCTCACGCGCCTCGCGCGGGCCTACAACAACCAGCTGGGCAGCGGGAAGACCATGAGCGGGGGCCTCGACAGCCGCGCCATGGAGCATCCGCGCAAGCTGTTCGGCAGCGCGCGCAACACCGAGCGCGCGGGCAGCCTGACCATCCTCGGAACGATCCTCGTGGACACCGGGTCGCGCATGGACCAGCTTGTGTTCGAGGAGTTCAAGGGGACCGGCAACATGGAGCTCGTCCTCAATCGCCGCCTCGCCGACCGGCGCATCTTCCCGGCCATCGACGTGGAGAAGTCCGGTACGCGCAAGGAGGAGAAGCTCGTGGGCCTCAAGCGCCTGTAGCAGATCCACGTGCTGCGCCGCGTCATGGCGCGGCTGCACTTCGCCGAGGCCATGGAGATGCTCATCACGCGGCTGGACGAGGTGAAGAAGACCGACGACTTCCTGTCGCGCTTCACCGTCGACCCCGAGGCGTGACGCCCGCGGGAGCGTCCGCGGCGTCGCTCGAGGAGCGCTCTGCCCCAGGCCCCCCGCCGCTCCAGGCCGCTGGCCCACCGCGCACTCGGCCGCGCCTCGCTAGACTCTGAGGCGATGGCCCGGGGCGTGCAGGCATGACGAGCGGGGAGGACCCGGCAGGGGACCCCGCAACGCGGCCCCTTGCGCTCCCTCGCAGGCGCCCCCTCCGGCGGGCGGAGAACATCTACGACCTGCCGTCGATCCCGGGCTATCGGCTCGAGGGCGTGCTCGGCACCGGCGCCACCGGGACGGTCTACAGCGCCGTCCAGGAGGCGGTCGATCGGCCGGTGGCGATCAAGTTCCTGCACCCCGAGCTGTGCACCAATCCTCGCACGATCGCTCGCCTGCAGCGTGAGGCGCGAGTCACGGCGCGGCTTGGGCACCCCGGCATCGTCACGGCGATCGACATGGGGGAGACCGCCGGCCGCTGGTGGTACGCCATGGAGCTCGTGGAGGGGATCTCCCTCGGGGAGCGGGTCGCTGAGCGTGGCCCCCTGGGGGAGCGCGAGGCCATTCGCCTGTTCGTGCCCCTGGTGGACGCCCTGCGCCACTGCCACGAGATGGGCGTGGTCCACCGCGACGTGAAGCCGGGCGACATCCTGGTGGACGGGTCGGGGCGCG
>CAZEFP010000599.1:0-2674 GCA_964511565.1 uncultured Planctomycetaceae bacterium | reverse complement strand
CTCGTCCCAGGACATCCACGTCCCGCGCACGCCCCACCCTCGCTTCCACGGCAAGAGCGAGCTCGGCTACCGAGGCGACGCCATGGTGCAGCTGGACTGGGCCGCGGGAGCGGTCATGGCGGCCCTGGAGGCGCGAGGACTCACGGAGGACACCATCGTGATCTTCTCCAGCGACAACGGCCCCGTGTACGACGACGGCTACGTGGACGGGACCACCGTGCTCACGAGCCGGGAGGAGGTGGACCGTGGCCATGACGGCTCGGGCCCGTACCGCGGGGGCAAGTACCAGGTGTACGAGGGAGGCACGCGGGTGCCCCTGATCGTCCGCTGGCCCCGGGGCATCGAGCCGGGCGTCTCCTCGGCGCTGGTGACCCAGGTGGACCTGGTGGCCTCCTTCGCGTCGATGCTCGGCGTGGCGCTCCCGGAGGGAGAGGCCATGGACAGCCGTGACGCCATGGACGCGCTGCTCGGTCACGACCCCGCGGGGCGCCGGTACGTGGTGGAGGAGGCGCGGGGCCTCGCCCTGCGCGACGGCTCCTGGAAGCTGGTCCAGCGGCCCAAGGGGGCGGACGAGCTGTACGACCTCTCGGTCGACGTGGGGGAGTCGTCCAGCGTGGCGGCCGACCACCCCGAGCGGGTCGAGGCCATGAAGGCGACGCTGGACCAGGTCCGGGCGACCGGGCTCAGGCCCCTCGGGCTGCGCTGAGGGTCAGCGCCCGAAGCAGATCACCTCGGCGCCGGTGCGGTGGTACAGCCTCCCGCCGGCGTAGGAGATGGAGTTCGCCGTCCAGACCTCGCCCGCCGGGCCGAGGTCGTTGACCGCGAGCAGCGCTCGTCCATCGAAGGGGACGGCGGCGGCGTCGAGGACGTAGACCACGCCGCTCGCCAAGGTGAAGTACAGGCGGTCGTTCACGCGCGTGGGCGATCCGTTGAAGACCCAGTCCCAGCCGTCCCAGCGGCAGCGGTCGTCGCCCGTCACCTCCTCACCGCGGCTGTTCAGCGGGCGAGCGACCCGCGGGGTGCGCCAGAGGAACTCCGGGTCGCCGTCGCCGGCGGAGGCGACGTCCGTCGGCACCTCGAGGTACTCGACGGTGCCTGCGTCGGGGTCCACGCGGCCGAAGCTGTAGGCGGGCCCGATGGTCGGCTTGCCCCAGGCGGTCGCGTAGCACTGGAAGTACACGGCGTCGTTCGCGGCGATCATGGAGTACCGGGCGGGGAACACGCCCCTGTCGAGGTCGACGCCCTCCTCGGTCACCCAGGCGCCGAGCGCAGGATCGAAGGTGCGTCGGGTGACGCCCTCCACGAGGGAGATGGACCGCACCTCCTCTCCGGTCACCAGGTCGAGGACCACGAGCTCGTTGCGCGGCTCCTTGAGGATCCAGTACGCCCGCTGCGAGTCGTGGGCCATGGTCTGGAGGGAGGCCTCGTGGTTCCCGCGCGGGTCCTCGTAGCGCCACGCCCTCTGGCCCGCGGTCTCCCCGCCGAGCCGCGTGAGCGAGACGCCGACGGGGCGCTCGGGGACGGCGTGGGGGCCGCCCCGAGCGTGGAGCATGCGCGGGACGTCGCCGCCCACGAGGGTGGGCGCGTTGTACTGGGTGAGCCCGTCGGTGCTCCGCCACAGCTCGGCGCCGGTGGCAGCGTCGAGGCCCACGAGATGGTGCCACCGCCCGTGGAGATCCCCATGGGAGCCAGGCTCCGCGGACGACGCGCCCTCCTCCTCAGGCGCGAACGGTTCCATGTGCACGAAGACCTGGCGGCCCCCGTCGTCGACGAGCACGGGCTCGAACTGCTTGTTGAAGGGGCCGTCGAAGGCCGGCGTGTAGAGGCGCTCCCACCGGACGAGCCCCTTCAGGTCGAAGCACACCACGCGGCCGGCGGCGTTGGTGAAGATCACGTCCTCACCGCACACCACCGGGGAGGCCGAGGTGGCGTCCGAGAAGGGGTAGGTGTAGATGGCGGGGACGCTGCCTTCGATGCGACGGGTCCAGATCAGCTCGCCCGTGGCGGCATCGAGGCAGTGGGCGTCGATGTCCTTGCCCACGACCCCGCGGCCCTCGGTGGCGTGCTTGAACCGCTCAGCCTCCTCCGCCTTGAGGGCGTTGGCCGGATCCCAGGGCGCCATGGAGGCCACGTAGACACGACCGTTGGCCACGGTCACGCCCCCCTGGCCGGTCTCCGGCAGCGGCGCGCGCCAGGTGACGTTCTCGCCGCGGCGGACGCTGAAGTGAAGGGGCGGCTCGGGCCCGCTGCTGGCCCAGTTCCCATGGGGGCCGGGTCCCTGGGGCCAGTCCGCGGCCTCGGAGGTCCCGCCCGCGGCGCAGGCCACCGCGAGGGGGAGGAGGGAGAGGGCGGCGAGGGTCGAGGTGGACGGCGTCTTCATGCCCCGAGAATAGGCGCGCCAACCGCGGACGGCGATGACCCCTTCAGGATCGCGCGGTCCTCACCGGCACTGGAAGTCAGCCACGATGAGCTCGACCTGGGTGCGGCCGCGCCAGTGGCTGAGCCTCGGGGTGAACACCAGGTCCACCGGGCGCGACATCCGCAGCTCGTGCTCGCGGCTGGCCATGCCGAAGGCCAGGGCCTTGAGCACCGTCGTGCCCGAGCGCACCTGCAGCAGCATGTGGGTGCGGTCCTGGCCGATGATGCGGGGCATCTCCTCGAGCCGGACATCCTC
>CAZEFP010000598.1:0-2675 GCA_964511565.1 uncultured Planctomycetaceae bacterium | reverse complement strand
GGCGCGCGCCTCGCGCCGCGCAGGTAGGCCTCGCTCCCGGTATCATCCGCCAGCCATGCTTCACGCCTCTCCTCTGGACACCTCGACCCCCTCCGCCGGGGGAGCCGCCGGTTCCGCTCTGGACATCGTCAAGATCCGGAACCTCCGCGCCTGGTCCCTCATCGGCGTTCACCCCCACGAGCGGGTCCAGCGCCAGGAGATCCGGATCGATGTCTGGCTCGAGACCTGCACCCGGGCCGCCGCGGCGTCCGACGACATCGCCGACGCCCTCGATTACTCCTCCGTGGCCCGCGCCTTCCGGGAGCATGCGGGCAGGTCGACGCACCAGCTGATCGAGACCCTCGGAGAAGAGCTCGCGGCCATCGCCCTCGACCAGTTCGGGGCCCGCGCCGTACGGATCTCGGTGGAGAAACCCGGGGCGGTCCCCGGAACCGACGCCGTCGGCATCGAGATCGAACGCAGGCGCGTCCACGGCGAGGGCAGATGAGCGACCGCGTCCGGAAGCGATTCCCTCGCGGGCGCGACATCCATCCGGATGCGCGCCTGGTGGTGATCGGGCTCGGGTCGAACACGGACGGCCCGGCGAAGATCAACGACGCCATCGAGGAGATCTCCTACCGCTACGACCTCCTCGCCCGATCCACTCGCTACGTGAGCCCGGCCGTCGGCGGCGGCGAGGAGGAGGGCCCGAGTCCGGGCGATGGAAGCACCTCGGCCCCGCCCGACCAGGAAGCAACCTACTCCAACGCCGCGGTCCTCGTCCGGACCTCCGAGTCCCACGACACCATCAAGGCGGCGCTCGGGGAGATCGAAGAGGCCCTCGGCCGGGATCGCTCCACCCCCGACGCCGTCGCCATCGACCTCGACATCCTGTTGATCCAGGGCCAGGTCATCCGCGAGGGCACGCGCATCGTGGTGCCCCACCCTGACCTGGAGACCCAACGCTACGCGGCGATCCCGAGCGCCGAGGTGGCCCCGTTCCTCCGGCACTCGGTCACCGAGGCGAGGCTCTCCGAGCTCGCGGCGGCGCTAGCCTGACCCCCCCGCCGCCGGGCGCGCCCCTAGAGCATCCAGCCGCCCGACACCTCGAGGTTCTGGCCGATCATGTGGCCAGCCTCCTCGGAGATCAGCCAGCGCGCGGTCCCCGCCACCTCCGCCATTCGCGCAGGTCGCCCCTGGGGAATCTTCGCCTGCAGCTCGGGGGAGAGCGTGTCCAGCGCCGCGCCTTCGTGGGGCACGAAGCCGGGCGAGATCATGTTCGCGCGGACGCCGTGGGGCGCCTCCTGCAGCGCCAGCCCTCGCATGAACACGAGCAGCGCCGCCTTGGCGCTGATGTAGGCCGTGGTCACCGTGCGCGCGCGCCAGCGCTCCAGGCCGGAGCAGCCGAAGAACACATACGCTCCGGCGCTCGCCCGGATGTGCTCTCGGGCGGCGTCCGCCACGTGCACCGCCGTCAGCAGGTTCCCCTGGAACATGGACTCGAACATGGCCGGGGAGGTCTCGGTGAGGGGTGCCGTGACGTAGGGTCCCACCGAGTGCACCACCGCGTCCAGGCGGCCCTCTGCGTCCACGACCTCCTGCACGATGCGCGCGGCGTCCTCCGCGGACGTCAGGTCTCCGATCCGGACGCAGCCGGCGCCCAGGACACCCTCCAGATCGGCTCGCTTGCTCTCCTGGCGCGAGGTCACGTGGACGCGCCAGCCCTCGGCGTGAAGCAGGCGTGCCACTCCCCACCCGATGCCCTGGTTCCCGCCGGTGATGAGGGCGACCTTTTGTCGCGTTGCTGTCTCCGATTCGCTCATGATCCGTGGGTTCGTCCCGGGCGCGACGACGAACCGGCGCGCGTTTGGTGAAGGGGGCGGTCCGTGACCTAGGATGTCGCCAGCGGCCCGCAGGACGGGGCGACATCCTAATGACCGACCATCCGATCACCGACTTCCACGCGCACTTCTTCGCGCGCCCCTTCTTCGACGCGCTCGCCCAGCAGAGCCCCCTCCCCGGTACCCCCGAGGAGAAGCTCGCCGCGGCCGCCGCGAAGGCCGGCCTGGAGCTCCCCGAGGGCCCGGTGGCGGCGCACCGGGACCGATGGCTCGCCGAGATGGACCGAAACGGCGTCCAACGCCTTGCGGCCTTCGCGAGCGCCCCCGAGGAGATTCCGGCGGTGGCCGAGGCCGCCTCGGGCTCGGAGGGGCGCCTCGTACCGATCGCCGTCTGCAACCCCGTGGCGCCCGGGGCCGTGGATCGACTACGCCCGCTCCTGGAGCAGAAGGGGTTCCGGGGCGTCCTCCTGTTCCCGGCCATGCACCACTACCACGTGGCGGACGAGGCCGCCCGCCCGGTGCTCGAGCTCCTGGAGCAGCACCGCGCCGTGGCCTACGTGCACTGCGGGATCCTGGTGGTCAAGCTGCGCGACCTGCTGGGCCTGCCTCGCCCCTACGACCTCAACTACGCCAACCCCCTGGACGTCATCCCGGCGGCGAACCGGCACACCGGCCTGACGTTCTGCGTCCCGCACTTCGGGGCCGGCTTCCTGCGAGAGACCCTGATCGCGGGTGCCCAGTGCCCCAACGTCATCACCGACACCTCGTCCACCAACAGCTGGACGAAGACCCAGCCGGACTTCCCCTCCTTGACCGATGTGCTGGCGCGAGCGCTGGATGTCTTCGGGCCCGAGC
>CAZEFP010000597.1:0-2692 GCA_964511565.1 uncultured Planctomycetaceae bacterium | reverse complement strand
CGGCCATCTTGTCGCCCACCGAGAGGTTGCGCTTGGTGGCGACGTAGACCTTGACCATCTCGAGCACGCCCGTGGGCAGCTCGTCGCCGCGGCTGAGGCGGTTGACGATCTTGTTCTTCTCCGCCTCCTTGTTGTCGATCTTGACCTGGAAGTCGTGGATCAACTGCAGGGCGGCGTCGCGCTTGGAGCGGTCGTCGTTCTCCTCGGCCCCGGCGAGGCAGAGGATCTTGACGCGGCGGAGCTCGTCGTAGGTGGACGTGTCGTCCAGCGCGAAGGGCTTGCCCGTCAGGTCGTCGTCGATGATCACGCCCAGCTTGTCCTGGACGTCCTTGAGCAGCTGCTGCGTGTAGGTGCGCAGCGCGCGCAGGAACTCCTTCTCGGCGTCACGGATCACCGACAGCGCCTTGGTGCGCTCCGCGTCGGTGAGGTTGACCCGGCGAGAGAACTTGTGCGCGTCGATCACGACGCCGCGGGTGCCCGGGGGCATGGTGAGCGAGGCGTTCTTCACGTCCACGCCGGCCTTGCCGAAGATCGCGTGCAGGAGCTTCTCCTCGGGGGTCAGCTCGCTCTTGCTCTTGGGCGCCACCTTGCCGACCAGCACGTCGCCGGCCTCCACGAACGTCCCGATCCGGACGATGCCGCCCTCGTCGAGGTTCGACAGGGCCTTCTCGCCGACGTTGGGGATGTCGCGGGTGAACTCCTCCTTGCCGAGCTTGGTCTCGCGGATCTCGACGTCGTACTCCTCGATGTGGATCGAGGTGAACACGTCGTCCTTGACCAGGCGCTCCGAGACCAGGATGGCGTCCTCGTAGTTGAAGCCGTCCCAGGTCATGAAGGCGACCATGAGGTTCTTGCCGAGGGCGAGCTCACCGCCCTGGGTCGAGGCGCCGTCGGCCAAGAGCTGGCCGGCCTCGACCTCGTCCCCCACCTTCACCACCGCGCGGTGGTTCTGGGTGGTGCGCTCGTTCATGCCGCGGAACTTCTGCTGGTGGTACTCGTCGTCGCCGACGATGATCACCCGGCTGTCCACGTACTCGACGGTGCCCGCGCGCTTGGCGAAGATGGGCATGTTCGAGTTGGCGGCGACCGCCTTCTCCATGCCCGTGCCGACGACCGGCACCTCGGGGATGAGGAGCGGCACCGCCTGGCGCTGCATGTTCGAGCCCATCAGCGCCCGGTTGGCGTCGTCGTGCTCGAGGAACGGGATCAGCGCCGCGGAGACGCCGATGATCTGCTTCGGGGAGACGTCGACGTAATCGACCTCGCCCGGCGGCACCTCGACGTTGTCACCGTCCTTCCGCGCGAGGACGCGCTTGGAGAGGATCTTGTTCTCCGAGTCGAGCTCGACGTCGATGGGCGCCATGACCATCCCCGTCTCCTCGTCGGCGCGGAGGAACTCGACCTCGTCGGTGAGCACCCCCTTGACGACCTTGCGGAACGGCGTGGTGAGGAAGCCGTAGTCGTCCAGGGTCGCGTACATCGCGAGCGAGGAGATCAGACCGATGTTCGCGCCCTCGGGCGTCTCGATCGGGCAGAGGCGGCCATAGTGCGACAGGTGCACGTCACGGACATCGAAGCCCGCGCGCTTCCGGTTGAGGCCGCCCGGGCCGAGGGCCGAGAGGCGCCGCTCGTGGGTGAGCTGGCTCAGGGGGTTGGCCTGGTCGACCACCTGGCTGAGCTCGGAGCGACCGAAGAAGTAGTCGACCGCGCTCGAGAACGTCTTGGAGTTGATGAGCGTCCGCGGGGACACGGTCTCCGGGTTCTCCAGGTTCATCCGCTCCTGGGCGGTGCGGCGGAGCTTGAGGAGACCCTTGCGGAACTCCTCCCCCGCGAGCTCGGCGATCGAGCGCACCCGGCGGTTGCCGAGGTTGTCGATGTCGTCGATCTCGCCGCGGCCGGCGCGCAGGTCGAGGATGTACTTGACCGAGTTGACGATGTCCTCGGGCTTGAGGACCTGGACGTCCTCACCGATGCCCTGGTCGAACTTGCGGTTGAGGCGGAAGCGGCCGACGCGGCCCAGGCGGTAGCGCTGGACGTCGAAGAACTTCTCGTGGAAGAGCTCGCGCGCCTTCTCGATCTGCGGCGGGTTGCCGGGACGCAGGCGCCCATAGATCTTGATCAGGGCCTCCTCGTGGCTCTTCACACCCGGCTCCTCGTGGAGCGAGTTGATGATGAGCATGTCGAGGTCCTGGGGGTCGGCGTCGACGACCTCGACCTCCGCCAGGTCGCCGCCGGCGATCTCGAGGGCCGCCGTCTCCGGGATGGGCATGCCCGAGGGCACCAGGACCTCGCCCGTCTTGAGGACGACGATGTCCCCCACCGCGATGCGGTCGGTGATCTTCTTGGCGAACGCGTTGGCCGTCTGGGACTTGGTCTTCTTGACGACCTTGGTCGGGTAGAACTGACGCAGGAGCGCCTGGTCCGAGCCGAGGTTCTCGTCGAGGGCGCGGAGGAACGTGACCGCGCTGAACTTGCCGCTCTGGTCGATGCGGACGCTGAGCGCCTCCTTCTTGGTGACGTTCAGCTCCACCCACGAGCCGCGCTCGGGGATGATCCAGCAGGAGTGCAGGAGCCGATCGGTGGACGCCGCGTCGATCAGGAAGTCCACTCCAGGCGAGCGGTGCAGCTGGCTGACGATGACGCGCTCGGAGCCGTTGACGATGAACTCGCCGCCACCGAGCATGATCGGGAG
>CAZEFP010000596.1:0-2693 GCA_964511565.1 uncultured Planctomycetaceae bacterium | reverse complement strand
TGTCCTCCATGTCAAGGGTGATGACCTCACCGTTGTCGACACCAACCTGGATGTCGACGCCAGCGGTCACCGAGCCGTCGAGGAGCTGAACGCCGTTGAACTCGGTCTCATCGGAGATCCGGGTGATCTCGGCGACGAGCTCGTCGTACTCGGCCCCGAGGGTCGTGCGGTCGTTGGCCGACAGGGTGCCGTTCGACGACTGCATGGCCAGCTCACGCATCCGGCCGAGGATGTTGCTCACCTCGCCAAGGGCGCCTTCCGCGGTCTGAGCCATGCTCAGGCCGTCCTGCGTGTTGCGGGCAGCAACGCCGTAGGAGCGGATCTGCGAGCGCATGCGCTCGGAGATGCCCAGGCCCGCGGCGTCGTCAGCTGCGCTGGCGATGCGGAGGCCCGAGCTGAGGCGGCTGTAGTTGCCGGACAGCTTGCTGGTGACATTGAAGAGGTTGCTCTGCGCATTCAGCGAGGCAACGTTGGTGTTGATACGAAGTCCCATGGTGGGTTCCTCTCGATTAGGGGTTCAGTTGCTTGCGAACGGAGAGAGTCCACCGACCAGCGATCTCCTCGGCCCTCCCCTCTCTCTGCCCGCCGACCGCCACCCCGTTCGCAGGTGACGACCAGCCGGTTGGGGAAATCGCCGCCGCCCGGTTGGATGGTGTGAGCCGACCTGCGCGTGCGCAGGTCATAGGCTCGCTCGTTCAGGTTGTGAAGAGCCGCGGAGGAGGGAGCGGGCAAAGCCGCCCAGGTCGTCCGCGTTGAGAGCTGCCGGCGCTACGGCACCGGCGGCGGATTGGATTCCGCTTGGGAGACCTCGAGGGCCGCTGCACGGGGGACCGCTGGTTTCCCAGCGGCCCCCCACTCAGCAAGGGCCACGAGAGGCCTTTTCGTTGGATCAGCCCTGGAGCAGCGAGAGCGCGACCTGGGGCTGGGTGTTGGCCTGCTGGAGGACCGACACGGCAGCCTGCTGCATGATCGAGTTCTTGGTGAGGTCCGCGGTCTCGGCCGCCACATCGACGTCGCGGATGCGGCTCTCGGCGGCCGAGAGGTTCTCACGCACGTTCAGGATCGAGCGCAGGGTGCTGGAGAGGCGGTTCTGGCCGGCACCAAGGGTGCCGCGAGCGCCGTTGACGGTGTCGATGGCCGTGTCGATGGCGCCGAGCGCCGTGACCGCGTTGGCCTGGTCGCCGGCGTCGAGGCCAGCGATGTTGAGGCCGGTGGCGCCCGTCTGGACATCGACCATGGCCAGCTGGATCGTCTCGCCGGCGTCGATGCCAACCTGGATCGTGATGGCGGTGTTGGTGCCCTCGAGGAGCGCCGTGCCGTTGAACTCGGTCTCGGTCGCGATGCGGTTGATCTCGCTCTTCAGCTCCTCGAACTCGGCGTCGAGGGTGGTGCGGTCGTTGGCGGACAGGGTGCCGTTCGACGACTGCATGGCGAGCTCGCGCATGCGGCTCAGGATGGTGCTGACCTCACCCAGAGCGCCCTCGGCGGTCTGGGCCAGGCTGAGGCCGTCCTGGGCGTTGCGAGCAGCAACGCTGAAGGAGCGGACCTGTGAGCGCATGCGCTCGGAAATCGCCAGGCCGGCGGCGTCGTCAGCAGCGCTGGCGATGCGAAGCCCCGAAGCCAGGCGGCTGTAGTTGCCCTGGATCCGGTTGGTGACGTTGGCCATGTGCCGCTGAGCGTTCAGCGAGGCGATGTTGGTGTTGACGCGAAGTCCCATGGTGTTTTCCTCTCGTGGTTCTCGTGGGGTTTGAGGTGTCTCGTGCTGAGTCACGGGTCCCGGAGGACCCGGGCCCTCGGGATCGCCAGAGCGACCCGTCGGACAGGGCGGTTCTCGGAGGGCCCCAGGAACGGTTGAGCGCGAACGGGGAGAAAAATCGCGAGACGACGGCGACCTGCCGGTGAACGGGAAACCGTTTCCTTGTTTCAATGGGAAGAGCGCCTCCGGCACCTCCAGCGCGCCTCCCCCGCCCCGCCATGCCCGCCCTCCTGCTCATCGCCGACGACGACGAAGGCATCCGCGCAGGCCTCGTCGGCCTGTGCCGAGCCGCGGGCTTCCGCACCCTGGAGGCCGGCAGCGGTCGCGAGACGCTTGCCCAGGCCCAGGCCGCTGGCCCCGACCTCGTCCTGCTGGACCTGGACATGCCCGAGGGCACGGGCCTCGAGATCCTGCCCGAGCTCACCGAGGGCGACGACGCCCCCGCGGTCGTCGTGCTGACCGGCGTCGCCGATGTGCGCACCGCCGTGCAGGCCATGCGCTCCGGCGCCGACAACCTGCTCCAGAAGCCCATCGACCCCGACGAGCTGCGCACGGTCATCGAGCGCGCCCTGTCAGGCCGCCACATCCGCGCCGAGCGCGACCGCCTGCGCGAGGAGCTGCACGACCTCAAGGCCGGCCCCATGGTTGGCCGCTCGCGCGCCCTGAGCGCGGTCCTCGAGCAGATCGAGCGCGTGGCGGCGACGCCGCGCACCACCGTCCTGGTGCTAGGCGAGTCCGGCACCGGCAAGGAGCTGGTCGCCCGGGCCATCCACGACCAGTCCGACCGCGCCACCGGCCCCTTCGTGGCCCTGAACTGCGCGGCCCTCTCCGGGGATCTCCTCGAGGCCGAGCTCTTCGGCTACGAGCCGGGGGCCTTCACCGGCGGCAACCCCAAGGGCCACCACGGCCTCTTCGCCGCGGCCGACGGCGGGACCCT
>CAZEFP010000595.1:0-2703 GCA_964511565.1 uncultured Planctomycetaceae bacterium | reverse complement strand
TCGTTCCTGGGGGCGCGGGGCGCGCCCGGGTCCTGTTCAGGGCGGGGTGTCATATGGCCTCCCTCTCGAAGAGCGGCTGGAGCCGGGCCCGGAGCGTCTCGCGAGCGCGGTGAATCAGGGACTTGATCGCCTTGTCAGTGGACCCGACGACATCGGCGATCTCGGCGAAGCTGAGTGAGTGATAGCGGGCCAGGACCATCGCGATGCGCTGGTTGTCCGGCAGCGCAGCGATCGCCGCACGCACCTCCCGGATGACGTCCGCCCTGGCCACGCCGACGAAGGGGTCGAGCTCCAAGCTCTCGGGCAGCTCGAAGCCCGGTCCATCCTCCCCGGCGCCGTCGAGCGAGAGTTCCTGCCGACTCCGAGAGCGCTCCGTCTCGTTGATGCAGAGCCGCCAGACGATGGTGTACAGCCACGTGGAGAAGCGGGCGCTGACGGTGTACCTGTCCTTCGCGCGCACCAGGCGCAGGAAGGTCTCCTGGACGAGGTCCTCACGCCTGGGGTGGCGGCGGCCCAGGAAGCGCGTCAGCAGGGCGTAGACCTGCCCGGAGTAGGTCTCCACGAGTTCGTGGAACGCCTGCTCGTCCCCCCGCTGCCAGGCCACCATGAGCTCCGCGCCCCGATCGGAGGGCACGTCGGAGGCGGCAGCGCTCTGGGGGCGCCGGGCGGGATCCTTGGACGGGGTCATGGCTGACGGGTGGAACCGCAGAGGCGTCCGCGGGTTCCACGAGAACCGCTGGACTTCTTGCCGGGGGCTGACGGCGGTGTATCGAAGGGGCTCAGCGCAGCCACCTGGCCTCGCTGAGGGGCCACACGGCCGCGTCCACACGGCCGAAGATCCTGCTCCGAGACACCGGACCTCGCTCCCGGCTGTCCCTGCTCACGGAGGTGGCGTCCCCCACCACGAAGACCTCATCCGGGCCGAGCTGCAACGGCGCACCCGCGCCGAAGGCCCCGCGGGCAGAGATGTGGAAGTCTCGCTCGACCCGGATGTTCCGGACCTGGAGGACCACGCCTTCGCCCCCCAGCCGGACCCGCTCCCCGAGGCTGACCGCGCCCATGTCGTAGGCGGTGGGGTGGAGGGTGTTGCCGCGGTAGTCGTAGTCGAACTCCAGCTCGAAGTCCCCGAGTTCGAAGCGCAGGAGGTTGTCGATGTTGCTGAAGCGCACGGGGAGCCACTCACCGATGGGGACGGGGGTCCGCCCGTAGATGAAGTACGCCACCGGCTCCCGGGACGCCTTGCGCCGGAAGAGGTCGACCCGAGCCTCCTCCTCTCCCTCGTAGATCGGCACGGAGACCTCGAACACGTCGCCCTGCTCCATGAGCTGAACGCAGATCCGACCGCCCGCGTCGAGGAGCTTGATCTCGAACGAGACGGCCACGTCGTGCACCACCTGCTGGCCCCGCAGGACGGTGCCGTCGGGACGCAAGGCCCCGTCGTCCACGCGGTCGTGGAAGCCGAGCAGCCCGAGGCTCGCGGAGCGCGCCACGGCGCTACCGTCCATCTCCCACACCTCGCCCGGGCCACGCTCCGCGCCGCCGACCTGGGACCAGGGGTCCGCGTAGGCGCCGCCGTGCCTCCAGTGCTCGTCGATGGACTGGAGCCGGGAGTCGAAGACCGGGATCAGCGGCGGCCGCCGCTCATCGCCTCGCAGCGGGGCCCCCTCGACGCGCACGTCCCCCGTCGGGTCGAGGGCGATCACCTCTCCCGGCAGACCAATGACCCGCTTCACGGAGGCGCCCCCGCCCACGTCGGTGAAGGCCACGATGTCGAACCGCTCCAGGGGATCGACGCCGTACCGAAGGAAGACCCACTCGCCGGTCTGCACCGTGGGCTCCATCGAGCCGGAGACCACCGGGAAGAACCAGCCCACCTTCGCCTTGAACAGGAAGAAGGCGGCGGCCGTGGACCCGACGACGATGGCCACCCGCCGGACGAGGCGGGTGCGACGGCCCGCGACGGGGGTCCCCTCGTTGCCGGCCTCCATCAGCCCATGGCGATCTCGCGCGCCACGAAGATGTAGATCGCTGACCCGGAGACGTCCGAGAGGGCGATGAGGAAGGGCCCGGCGACCACGGCCGGGTCGATCCCGAGGCTCCGGCACGCGATCGGGACGATCCCGCCGAGCATCGCCGCCCAGGCCACAGCGGCGAAGACCGCGAAGCCCACGGCCGCGCCCAGGCCCGGGGTGCTCGACTCGATGAACCCCGCCACCAGCCAGGTGGCGACTCCGCAGAGCGCGCCGATGAGGGTCCCCACCCCCCACTCGGTGAAGAAGACCGGCCACTCCCGGTCCTCGTCCACCTCTCCGGTCGCGAAGCCGCGCACGAAGATGGTCGAGGACTGAATCCCGACGTTGCCCGCGAGCCCGACGATCAGGGGCAGGTAGCGCAGGATGGCCTGCTGCACGCCTCCCTCTCCGTCCGAGCCATGGCCCAGCGCGATGGCGAGGATCTTGGCGCTCGCGAGGCCGGCCACCACCGTGAGTCCCATGAGCGGGAGGCGCTGCCGCACTCGTACGAGCACGGGGAGGCGTGTCTGCTGCTGGTCCGCGCCCACCCCGACCAGGAGGGCGATGTCCTCATCGACCTCCTCCTCGAGGATCGCGGCGGCGTCCTCGGAGGAGATCACCCCGAGGAGGGCGCCAGCGTCGTCGACCACAGCCACCGACTGCAGCCCGTACTTCGCCATCAGCTGGGCGA
>CAZEFP010000594.1:0-2704 GCA_964511565.1 uncultured Planctomycetaceae bacterium | reverse complement strand
CGGGAACACCTTCGGCTCGTCGCCGATCGTCGTCCGCTTCCAGGGCGGCCGCTCCCAGTCCTCGAGCCTCGTCGACCCCTGCGACGTGGACGAGAACGACCCGTTCGGTGAGGTCCTTCCCGGGTCCCTCACTCCCTGGGTCTCTCACCCCGCGGAGCTCGCGCTGGTCACCACGCCGGGCGGCGCGAACTACACGCCGAACATGATCCGCTTCTGCGTCCTGTTCGACCGGACGAACGAGCCGGGTGACGATCCGGGCCAGACCCTCATCGACGAGACGGTGGTCGGCGTGACGAACGTGCGAATCGTCGCCCTCCCCGACTGATCGAATGATCATCGGAAGGTCGGGGGGGCCCGTCCGCGCCTCGCGCGGGCGGGCCCCCTCCCGTTTCACCCCGAGGCTGCAAGCTTGAACTCCAGCGGCTCGTCTCCCTCTCAGCACTCCGACCTGCAGCGCGCGGGAGCCGTGGTGATCGACGCGACGGACGTGCGCTTCGATGCTGCGGTCCGGATGGTGGACGGTCGTGTCGCGGCCATCGAGTCGGCGGTGGGACTGACGGCCAGCGAGCGAGGGACGGTCCTCGCTCCGGGGCTGGTCAACGCGCACGCGCACCTCGACCTCGGTCTGGCGCCGGTCCGACCCGAGGAAGCAGGGTTCCTGGCCTGGGTCTCCGCGGTCATGGAGGCGCGTGGCGGGAGGTCGCCGGAGGACGTGGCGCAGGGGGCCAGGGCTGCGGGCGCCCGGCTCCTCGCGACCGGGACCACCACGGTGCTCGACGTCGACGCTTCAGGTGCGTCGAGGACGGGCCTTGTCGACTCCCCGCTGCGCCTCGTCTCTCTCCGAGAGGTGATCGACGGTTCCCCAGGGGAGAGGACCGAGCGTACTGGGGTCGCCCTGGAGCTCGCCCGTGCGGCGGTCGAGTCACCGGTGTCCGAGAGACGGGCATCGGGGCTGTCACCGCATGGCGTCCACACCGTGAGCGACCTTCTGCTGAGCGACCTCGCGCCGCTCGCGAGGGGAGCGACCGTCGCCGTCCACTGGGCCGAGACCCCCGAGGAGACCCGCTGGATGCTGGAGGGAGAGGGTCCGTTCGGCAACTGGCTGGGCCCCTCACCCCGAACCTCTGGCGTCGAGCGCCTGCGGCGCGCCGGGATGCTTGATGGGACGTTGCTGGTCCACGGCAACTGCCCGGCGCCCGGGGAGCTCGAGCTCCTCGCGGGCCGCGGCGCGTGCGTCGTCCATTGCCCGGGGAGTCACCGGTATTTCTCGAGGCCTGCTTTCGCCCTGGGGGAGTTCCGCGCCGCAGGGGTCGCGGTCGCCCTCGGGACCGATTCGGCGGCGAGCAATGAGGATCTGGACATGCGACGTGAGGTGCGACTGGCGCGGGAGACCCTCGGGATCAGCGGGGCGGAGGCCTGGAGGATGGCGACCGAGGAGGGCGCTCGATTCGCCCCCTGGGCCCACGTCACCGGCAGGCTCGGAGTCGGGGATGCTGGGGACCTCGTCCGCCTGCGCCCCGCAGATGGGGCGGCGCTCGCGGAGCAGGACGTGGACCGGTTGTTCGACCTGCTGACCCTCGAGGAGCCTGCCGTGGAGGGGGTCTGGGTGGCGGGCGAGCGAATTGAGGGCTGAATTGGGGCAACGCCCCCAGAAATCCGTGAGTGGGCGCTACAGGTAGGGGGTAGGCGCCGAATGGAGTGATCTAGATGAGCACCTTCAAGAACGAATACCAGCCGCCCCAGGCGACCCCGGCTCAGCTCGACGCAGTCGAGCTGCTCCGTTCGTCCGAGCGCGTCCTCCTGACCGGCCATGAGCGACCGGACGGGGACTGTCTCGGCTCGCAGGCGGCCCTCGCCCGCGTCCTCAACGCCCGCGGGCAGAGCGCCTTCGTCCTGAACCCCGACCCGCCCGAGTCGCGCTACGCGGAGGTGACGGAGCTCGCGGAGTTCCTCGTCGATGACGGCGGCGAGATTCCTGAGCACGACCTGGTGGTCATGCTGGACGGCGGGGACCTCTCGCGAACCGGCCAGCTGGCGGCGCGCCTCGAGGCAGCGCCCTCCCGCAAGCTGGTGGTCGATCACCACCTGCACGAGGGCGACGAGTGGTGGGACGCCGCGTTCATCGACACCACGGCGTCCGCCACTGGCATCCTCGTCCGACGGATCGCCGGGCACCTGGGCGCCGAACTGGATACGGGCATCGCTCGCGCGATCTTCACCACGTTGGTGACCGACACGGGCTGGTTCAAGTACTCCAACACCGATGAGGAGACCATGCTCATCGGCGCGGAGATGCTCGGGGCAGGGGTCCGACCGGCCCAGATCTACAGCGACCTCTTCCAGAGGGAGGAGTCGGAGCACCCGCGGACGCTGGCCGCGGCCCTGACACGGACAGCCTACTTCGCGGACGGAGCCATCGCGGTCATCGATCTGCCCCTCGGGCCTGACGGCCGCTCGTCAGCCGCGGACGGAGACGTGGCCCTCGACATCCTCAGGTCCGTGGAGCAGGTCGAGGTCGCCCTGATCATCCGGGAGATCGGGGCCTCGAGGACCAAGCTCTCCGCGCGCAGCAAGGGCGCGTTCAACGTCCAGAAGCTCGCGCACCGCTTCGGCGGTGGGGGGCACGCCAAGGCGGCCGGGGCGACGATCGAGCTGCCCCTGACCCACGCGCGGCTCGAGCTGGTCGAAGCGGCCGTCGAGCAGC
>CAZEFP010000593.1:0-2706 GCA_964511565.1 uncultured Planctomycetaceae bacterium | reverse complement strand
TCGAGGGCCACCTGGACGTGCTTGAGGTGCGGCTCACCGGCGTGGACGTCGCGCCCACGATCCTCGAGGCGGTCGGTCTGGCGCCGGGGCCAGGGGATGACCCGGGCCGGGGTCGAAGCCTTTCGTCCGCGCTCCGCGGCGCGCCGCTTCCGGTGCGCGCTGTCTTCTCCGAGGCCACCCAGCCGGGTCCGCTGCTCGAGCAGGGCCCGGGCCTCGCGTGGGCGGGGGAGGCGAAGCCCCAGGCCGTTCGGCTGGGGGACTGGAAGCTGATCAAGGCGCCCTACCTCGGCGTGCGGCGGTTGTTCGACCTCGGGAGCGATCCGGGGGAGCGCCGTGACCTCCTGGCGGAGCCGTCCCTGGATCCGGCTGCCCGGGCGGCGCTCGACGAGCTCGAGCGAGCCCACGCGCGGTGGGTCGGGGCCGCGGCGCCGCGCCCCTCCGCCTTCGACCCGGCTCAGGCCGCGGCCCTCCGGGGGCTCGGCTACGGCGGCCTCGAGGACGAGGACGACTGACGTCGCGACCGCCGGGGCCCGGCGTCGGGGTCACTCGAAGCTGCCGTGGTGTCGGTAGAAGAACCGGTGCAGCACCTTGCCGTCGCGGACGAGCTCCCCGTCCACGAAGTACAGGGGCAGGCGCTGGTCCCCGGCCTCGGTGCGCTCGGCGTTCATGGCCAGGCGGATCCGGTCGTTCTCCTCGACCGCGAACGGGCGGACGGGGAAGAAGGACTGTCGCCAGTGGGTGGGCGGCACCATGGGCGAGCAAGAGAGCTCGACGTCGGGGGTGAGGTCCACCTCGAACCAACCGCCGAAGCCGTGGACCGTCCCCGCGCGCTCCACGAGCAGCGTGGCCGCCGTGGTGAAGAAGAAGTCGTCGGCGCACGCGTGGTCGAGGTCGAGGTCGAGCACGTCGACGGGCGTTCCCAGCAGCGACGCGGGCTTGAGGTCGCAGGCGGCGGTGATGAAGCTCTGGACCTCGGCCTCGATGAGCCGCGAGTAGTCCAGGCCGTACACGGGGCGCTCCCAGAGGCCGAGTCCGAGGTCCTGGTGCACGTGGCTGTCGTCCACCGGGGCCACGCACAGCCGGAGGGTGCGCGGGAGCATGTGTCCGCCGGGCTTCATGTAGCGGTCGCGGGCGTCGATGACCGACTCGAACATCAGCTCCGCGAGGCCAAAGAACCCCATCCACTCGGAGATGATGAGGTCGTAGCCCCCCTCGAGGTCGAGGTCCTCCATGCGGCCCCGGTGGAACGTGATGCGGTCGCCGAGGCCGTTGTCGGCCGCCACGTCCCGGGCCACGTCGATGATGGCGGAGGAGTCGACGGCGTCCACGTGGGCGGCCCCCGCGCGGGCGGCGAACATCGACAGGATCCCCGTGCCGGTCCCCACGTCGAGGACCCGCTTGCCCTTCGCCACGGACTCGATCGCCCGACGATAGCCGTCCGTCCGGGCGTGGTCCTGGATCATGAGCCGGTGGACGCCGGGGTCCGCGTAGCTCGCGAAGTAGTCGTGGTCGCTCGAGTAGCCGTCAGCCATGGGCGGGAGGTTGCCAGAGGGTCCACCCGCAGGGTTCAGAATTCGGACATTGGCAAGAAAAGAGCATTGAGCCCGAGGGAGGTCTGCCGGAGGGCCGCGGGTTGGGCGGGTGAGGGTTGAGATCGCACCTCGCGGGTTCCTATCGTCGGGTCATGGCGAGGGAGACCACCCAGGCCGCTCCGGCGGCGCGCTCGGCGACGGCCGGCGCCCTCGACCCGGGAGCCCTCTTCACCCTGGAGGAGGCGGCCGGCCGTGTACGTGTGCCGGTGGAGGACCTGGAGGCCCGGTGCGACCGCGGCGAGCTGCTCTTTGAGACGCGGCGCCGCGGGCGGAAGGAGGTCCGCTGCGTGCGCGGCCTCGACCTCGCCGAGGCCTTCCCCGGAGCGCCAGGGGTGGCCACGGCGCCGTCGGCGCCGAAGGAAGCGACGTCGTCGACGGAGCCGATCGCCTCGAACGCCGAGGGGCAGGCCGCACCGTCGAGCCCTGACCAGGTCACCCTCCCTGACCCCGGCGGCCGTCAGCAAGAGACGATCGCCGAAGCGGTCCGCAGCTCGGGAGCCAGCCGGGACGCCCTGATCGGGCTCTGCCAGGACCTCGAGGCGCGCCTCGACCTCGCGGAGCGCGAGCGTCAGGCGAGCACCGCGTCGCTGCTCATGGCCCAGCGGCGGGTGCTCGAGCTCGAGCTGCAGGGGCGCTCGAGCCCCTGGCGACGGGCCTCGGCGGCGGCGCTCGGGCTGATGAGCGTGTCGGCGTTGACGGTCATGGCCCTGCTCCCGGGCCAGCTGGAGAAGCGCGCTGACCAGCGGGAGACCGCGCTGAGGGCGCAGCTCGACGGCGAGCTGGGGCGCCTTCAGGCCTCCATGGGCGCGATGGTCACCGCCTCCCAGGACGAGCGAGCGGCGCTCGCCGCGCGTCTCGAGGCCAGCGCGGTGGCCCTCGACGGGGAGCGGCGTCGGGTGGAGCAGCTCATGAACCAGGCGGCGGCGGAGCGGTCGGAGGCCGAGGCGTCGCGGCTCGCGGGGCTCGAGCAGATTGGCGCCCTCGAAGAGCGTCTTGTGGCCTCGGATCGCCAGGCGGTCCGCCGTAGCGCCGAGCTCGAGGTCATCGTCGAGGCCAGCGCCCGTGATCGGGCGCGCTTCGACGAACGCCTGGCGGCGGCGGAGCGGGCCGCGGG
>CAZEFP010000592.1:0-2707 GCA_964511565.1 uncultured Planctomycetaceae bacterium | reverse complement strand
TGGAGCCCTGCCCGCGCTCGCGTTCGAGGTCACCCGGAGCTCCTCACCGTTCCGGTTGATGATCACCACGTTGGGGTCGGTGGACGGGATCGCGACGTAGCCCTGGTGGGCCGCGTCGATGTCACCGGGCGCGACGCCCGCGCCGATCCAGGAGCGCTCCTCGGCGGTGAAGGTGCGTTCCGTCCCGCTCTCCGCGTTGAAGGCGGCGATCACGGCGTCCACGTCGAGGCCCTCGACCACGCGGATCGTCGCCGGCGCGGCTAGCGCCGACTCCCCTGCGGGAGCCTCCGCTGCGGGCGCGTCTGCTGCGGGAGCCTCTGCTGCGGGAGCCTCTGCTGCGGGAGCATCTGCCGCGGCGGGCGCCGCGTCATCCTGAGCGAGCCCAGCGCTGGCGCCCGCGAGTCCGAGGAGGGTGGTGAGTAGGAAGGCTTGAAGCTTCATGGTCCTGGTTTCAGTTGCTCGGGTCTCCGCCCACGGCGCCGGTCGCGGGAGCCCCGGAGGACCCCTGCTGCGCTTCGCCGCGCCGTAGGAAGAAGACACCGCCCGCGACGGACATCGCCGTCAGTGCAGCCGCGATCTTGAGAAGCATGATCGCGTCGGTCGTGTACTGACCCGTGGTCGAGTCAAAGATGAGGCAGTTGAGGAACGCGTTCTCGAACAGCGTCCCGATCTTGCCCTCGCCGGCCTCGAGGAGCGCCGTGCGGAGGGTCTCCGGCGACTCGAGGCCGAGCCCGGGGAGGTAGCGTGTGATCTGTCCGCTGGGCGAGCAGAGGATGGTGGCCGCCTGGTGGGCGTACTCGCCCTGGGACTCGACCCAGCGGTAGCTGAAGCCCGCCGCGGTGGCGACGCGGTCGATCTCAAGCTTGTCCCCCACCAGGTAGGACCAGCCGCCGGCCGCGTCGGGCCGCGCGATGTCCTGCTTGTCGGAGATGAAGAGGTAGTCGTTGAGGTACCGCTCCTCGGCCCCCGCCGCCTTCTCCGGCGTGTCCCGGGGGTCGATGCTCACCGTCAGGACGCGGTAGTCCTCGCCGAGGCTCAGGTCGATGGACGCCATCGCCTCCGTCAGCTGGGACAGCTGCATGCTGCAGAGCTGCGGGCAGTCCACATAGTTGAGGGTGAGGATCGTCGGGTGCTCGCCGTCGAAGTAGTCGCCCAGCGCGACCCCGGAGCCAGCCGCGCTCTGGAAGGCGGCGTCCAGGGGGAGCATGGCCTCGAGGTGCTGCTCGATGCCGACGCCGTCCAGGAGATCGTCGGCGGTCACGGCGCCCAGGGGCTTCCCGACGCCGTCGCCCGTGACATCCTGCCCCATGGCCACCCCGCCGAGCGCCGCGGTGGCGGCGAGCAGCGTCAGGGAGCGCAGCGCGCCCGTCTGGTGGAGGTTCATGGGGAACATGTAGTTGCTACCTGTCAGGCTTCGATGCCGGAGCACCGAGGACTTCAGCGATTCGCGTCCTCGATCACCTTTTTCATCCCCTCCGAGACAGGGATGCTCACGGTGCCGCGCGTCACATTGCCCTGCCCGTCGTCGATATCGGGGTGCTTGAAGAAGCCATCCACCACCATGGCGTCGATGGCCTGCTGGGCCTCGAGGTCGGTGATGCGCGCGTCGGCCTCCTGCTGGAGGCGCTCCTCACGCTGCTCGAGGGTGAAGTAGTAGACGGCGGTGAGGAGGATCACCGAGACGGCGATCAGGATCGTGGCGACCCCGCCGAGCCACGCGATGAAGCCGACGTTGACCACGTCCTCTTCGATCTCGCGCTCACTGGTCTGTGCGTGCTCGTTGGCCATGGAACTGGATGTGTCCTGGGGAAGGAGGGGGCTCAGATGTTCTGGAAGGCCATGGACTCGGGCAGGCGCGGATCGCCGATGGCGAGCGCGGGCTTCCCGTCGATGCGCTTGAGGACGGCGAAGGCGAACAGGCCGCCCACGCCGATCATGGCGGTGAGGTCCATCAGGCTGAACTGCGGGCCCGTGGTGGCGGGGTCCCCGCCGGGGACGCCGTTGACCATCTCAGGCATCACGTTCCAGTACAGGTCCACGAAGTGGAACACCAGGCAGTACACCGCCCAGGCGGCGAGCACCGAGCGGTTGCGCTTCACGTGGCGGGACATGAGCCCCAGGAGCGGGATGGCGAAGTGCCCCACGAGGAGCAGGAGCGCGAAGCCGTTCCAGTCGCCCCAGACCCGGTAGTTGAACCAGTAGGTCTCCTCGGGGATGTCGGCGTACCAGTACAGCATGAACTGGCTGAAGGCCACGTAGCTCCAGAACACCGTGAAGGCGAACATGAGCTTGCCGATGTCGTGGTAGTGCTCCGAGGTGACGACGCCCTTGAGCTGGCCGCGCTTCTCGAGCCACATGGTCAGCAGGGCGAGGGTCGCGAGGGAGGACCAGAAGGCGCCGGCGAACATGTAGACGCCGTACATCGTGCTGAACCACTCCGCGTTGAGCGACATCATGAGGTCGAACATCGCGAAGGTCAGGGTCAGGCCGAAGGCGATCATGCAGATGCCGCTGCGCCCCTGCATCTTCAGGGTGCGCGACTTGTCCTGGTCCACGTCCTGGGCCAGGGACTGGCCGCTGAAGAAGCGCGCGACGCCGATCCACACCGCGAAGTAGGCGATGACGCGGATCAGGAAGAACTTCGCGTTCAGGTACCCCGCCTTGTGCCGGATGAGCTCGTGGGCGTCCACCAACTTCTCGTCGGCCC
>CAZEFP010000591.1:0-2708 GCA_964511565.1 uncultured Planctomycetaceae bacterium | reverse complement strand
CGCTGAGGGCCCTGGGGACTCAGCCCTCCAGGACGTCGAGCGAGTGCTCGCCGGTGGCGCGCAGCCGCCGGACGAGCTCGTCCCCCAGCGCGGTGGTGGGCGTGAGGACGCCGCCCTCGCCCGGGACCACCGCACGCTCGGTGAGCGCGAGGCCGGTCTCCACGAGGATGCGCACGGTGGCGGCGTTCCCCGGGTCGCCCCGCATGTCCTGACGGACCTCGAGCCTCCCGCCGTCCGAGAGCGTGAAGTGGGTGGCCGCGCGGGTGAGCCCCCCCGAGAGCACCCGCTCCGAGGGCCCCTCCCCGGGCGAGGGGCCGAAGCGCCTGAAGAGCGACCTGCCCGGAGCCGTGGAGAGCAGAGCCTGACCCGCCCCCAGGGTGAGGGTCGTGAGCCTCGCGGCCAGCCAGCCCCTCCCGCTGGAGACCGACTGGAACTCGTCGTACCGGAAGCCCTCCCCGAGCGCCGCAGGGTCCCCGCGCTCGGCGCGCAGGTGGAGAGAGCGCTGGACCACGCGGCGGTTGATGGGGCCCATGAAGAACGGCACCACCCACCGGCCGCCCACCCCGTCGAACTCGGGCCACTGCGGGTCCCTCTGCTCGCGGCGCTCCTCCGCGGAGGACTCGTGGCCAGGGACGAGGGCGAAGGGATCCGCGAGCTCCCTCGGCGTCGCGGACTCGAAGATGTGGAGCACCGACGCCAGGGTCCCGCCGTTGAGGCCGCCGCGGAGTCGGTAGACCGTCCGGCCCGAGGTGAGCTCGAGGCCTCGCGACCTCGCGTGGGCTGCCGCGAGGTAGACGGCGAGGTCGGCGGGCGCGGAGTCGAAGCCGGAGGCCGGCACCAGCAGGGCCCCGCTCCGGGTCGCGGACCCGTGGTGGCGCTCGATCACGCGCCGCATCCAGGGCACCTCCCCCGTCAGGTCCGCGTAGTGGGTGGAGGCCGCCGCGCAGGCGTCCACCACCGGGTCCCCGTGGATGGCGAAGGGTCCTGCGGTGGAGAGCAGCACCCGCGTCGAGCGCGCCATGGCCTCCACGGCGGCGGCGTCGGCCACGTCGGCGACCACCACGTCCGTGCCCAGCTTCTCCGCGAGCTCGCGCAGCGGCCCCTCACGCCGTCCCGCGAGGGCCACCCTCAGCCCGTCCGGGCGAACCGCCGCCAGCCGCCGCGCGGCGCGCTGCCCCGTGAACCCGGTCGCTCCGAAGAGCACCAGGTCGTAGCGCCGACCGTCGGGGTCGCTCACTCCTCGTGGGCGTCGGTGGCCTTGATGGCGAAGGCGCCGGTGGCGTAGCCCGCCTCGTCGCTCTGGCCCGCCAGCTTGAAGGTGCCGCGCACCACGACCGGGACGTAGGCCCAGTAGGTGGTGCCCTCGGGCGCCATGTCCACGTCCACCCACTCGTCGGGCTCCGGCGCGCCGCCGAAGCAGCACTGCAACAGGTCCCGCACCAGCATGAAGTGCGGCACCCGGTTCTCGTCCCAGCGCAGGGGGATCATGTAGCCGGTGAGCGCCACCTTCTGGCCATCCAGTGCGCGGATGCGGTCGGGGAAGTGGATGTCCTCCCCCTCATACTCCTCGGGATAGACCAGAGCGTCGAGGAGCAGGTCCTTGTCCGCCTCGGCGAGGGAGAGGTCCCCATAGCCGATGATCCAGTGCCCCTCGTCGTCCTTGGCCCAGTCGTAGGAGGCGGGGTCCAGGGGATCGGCGCCCTCGGCGAGCTGGAACGGCTCGCTCTTGATGGTCCCGATGCGCAGCGGGTTCTCCGCCAGCGCCTCGGGGGTGAGCAGGGCCGGGTCCACCGAACCGGCGAGCCCCTCGACGCCGGTGATCGTCCGGGCCGCGGCCCGCGCGCGCACGCTGGCCTCCGCGGTGCTCATGGCCTCCGCCTCTCCCTCGGAGGTGTCGAGGAAGGAGCGACCCTTCACCTCCTCCGAGGCCTCGCTGGCGCCGGACGTCGCCGGCCCGGCCCCCTCGGCCACGGTGCCGCCCTCCGGCTCCCCGCAGCCCGAGGAGAGCTGGAGAGCCGCGAGAGAGATCGCGATCGCGGGCCAGCGGCCCGGGCGACGCTCAGCCCTCGTCGCCGTCACCCTCGCCTTCGTGGTCGTGGCCGTCGCCATCGTGGTCATGACCCTCCCCTTCGGCGGGGAGGTCGTAGTCGAACTTGACGTCGGTGAACTCCGACCCGAGGACGGTGACCGAGCGGATCAGCCCGTGGAAGTGGTGCGCCCCCACGAGCGCCTCGTCGCTGGCGACGAAGTGGGAGGAGTCTCCCACGGTCTCCCCGGAGAGCTTGCTCTCCTGGGCGAGGAGCTCGAGCTCGAGGGGCTGGTCGGCGTGCATATCGATGGAGACGACCACCGACTTCGAGGGGGAGCGGACGGACTTCTTCGCGTGCCCGCCCCAGGTGTACATGGTGAGCTGCCCCTTCTCCGGATCGAGGATGAACTCCGCGTTGGCGAAGTGATCCCCGAGCTCGACGAGGATCCCCCCCTCGTCGGCGTGGGGAGCCACGTGAACGTGAACTTCGTGCGAGTGGTCGTCGGCGTCTCCGTGATCGTGGTCATGATCGCTGGCCCCTCCGCAGGAGACGAGGGCCGCATAGGAGACGAGGAGGATCGAGGCGCCGAGGCGCTTGGGTTGAATGGGCATGAAAGTGTCCGTGTGAGGGGGTGGCGCCAAGACTACGCGAGGGTCCGCGCCACGTCCGTGGAATAGG
>CAZEFP010000590.1:0-2720 GCA_964511565.1 uncultured Planctomycetaceae bacterium | reverse complement strand
CCTTGATTACTCAAGGTTGCTCAAGAAACCTTGCCCCGCAAAGGGCCCCCGGGGCCCCCTGACGGGGTGACGGTGCACCCAAGGCCTCAAAGGCCCTTCCGAGCCCTCCCCGAGCCCGCCTCCCGCCCTTCGGGCCGAACGGCGAGGGGCTTTGGCGGAGGGCAGGAGGACCCTGGGAAAGGTCGGCAAGGTTTGGGACGACGCCACCTCCCTCCGACGGCGCACGGCCTCGGCGTACCTCGCGAGGAGGTCCCGGCCCGCGGCCTCCTGGAGGGGCCCCTCGAGGCCGTGGAACACCGCCCACACGGACCCGCCGTGGGTCCTCGCCTTCACCGCCTCCCACGCCTCGCGGCCCTCCTTCACCCCCGCCAGGACGGACGCCAACCCGGGTTGGGCGCGCACCATGGGAGCAGCCCCGCAGAAGGGCCCATACCGGGCCCCAAACGCCGCGGCCCATGCGCCCCAGGCTCGGGCTTCTTCGTCGAGCAGGGCCGTCTGAAAGACCGCGAGGCGCGCTTGACGGTCCCCTGGCGTCCCCCGAAAGGGCGCCAGGGCCAACGCCCCCAAGAAGCGGGCGTGGGCGTCCCCCCCGTGGGCTTCGGACCCGTCCCTTGCCCTTCGGGCCCCTCGGTCGGGCGAGGGAAGGCTTGGGGACGGAAGGGCGTCGGGCGCCGACGGCGTCCAGAAGGCGCCGTAAGGGCCTCGTGGGACGGGGGCGGGGGTGAGGGCCACGGGCGCCAAGGCCGGGTCCGCGGGAGCGGCGTACGCCCGGGCCAGGGCGTCCGCCAGGGTGTCCCGGGTCCACGCCCGTCCATCGGCCACGGTGTAGGCCCCGTGGGCGTGCCAGCGGTCCACCACCCACGCCACGGCGGCGTCGTGGAGGCTGGGGTCGTGGATGACCTGAGGGTCCAAAAGGCGGCTCAGGGCGTCGGCCACGGCCTTGGACGCCCCCCACGCCGCCCGCTCCCTGGTCACCAAGGCCTCCTTCACCCGCACCCACCTCGCCCACTCCCGTCGGGCGGCGACGACCCGGGCCCGGGCGGCGGCTCGCGCCTGGCGGCGGCCGTAGACGAAGGCCCTCGAGGCTCGGGCGTCCCCTCGCCCTTCCCCTCCCTCTCCCCCTTCGGCCCCGAAGGGGGAGAGGGGGGAGAGGGAGGCCTTCAAGGGCGCGTAGGCCCTCAACGCCTGAGCCAGGGTGCGCCTCGCGGCGCGGATGCGATCCCGCCACCACCGATGGGCGACGGCGTACGCGTGCCGGGTGCGATGGAGGTAGCCGTGGGACAAGGGGTGCTCGGGATGGTCCGTGTCGGTCCTCCAGCGCAGCCACAGGGCCATGCGTCGCCCCTCGTCCTGGGCCGCCTTCGCCGCCTGGGACGCCTCAAGGGCGCACGCCCGAGGCCACAGCGCCTCCCACGTCGGCCCCCACGCCCCCTCTCCCCCTTCGGGGCCCGACGCCCCACGCCCCTCGCCTTTCCCCTTCTTCCCCTCCTTTGGCCCCGAAGGAGGGGAAGAAGGGGAAGGAGGGGAAGGGCGAGGCAAGGCCTCAGGGGCCACGAGCCAGGACGTCACGTCCAGGGCAGGGGGCCCCGAAGGCCCGGACCGACCCTCGGCGCGAGGGGCCTGGAGGCCCCCCGAGGGCGCCATGAACCCGCCCTCCCCGCCCCGCCACGCGCCCAGGGCGATGGCGAGGCCTTGGGCCCCGGGCACCAGGCGTTCCCACGCGGGCCTGGGGCTGTGCCGGGTGAGGCGCGGGGCGGCGCCCTCGCGTCGACGGCGTTTCAGGGTTTGGAGGGGCAGGGTGGTGCCGTAGTGGACGTCGTCCAGGGCCACGGCCAGGGTCTGGGTCGTGGCCTCCAACGCGGCCAAGGCGTCGTCCCTCAGGGGACGGGCCCCGTGGAAGGGGGACCAGGCTTTCCCCCACGGGCTGGCCCTCATGGGGTCGGGCCTGGGGGACAGGACCTCGGGCACGCGGAAGAACCGGGCGTTCCAGCCCTTCCTCCACCGGGTCTGCCCCTGGGCGTCGTCGCCGTAGAGGGTCCCGTCTCGGTCCCCGCCCTCCCACCGTCGCCACGCCCGCTGCCCCTGGCGCCACGCCGCGTCCGCCTCCCGACGGGCCTGGACGGCCTCGTCGAACACGTCCGCCTCGGCCCTCGCCTCGCCGTCCAAACGGGCCTCCAGGGCCGCGGTCACGTCCTCCAACGCCTCCCACGGCGCGACCTCCTCGGGCCCCACGGCCCCGAGGGACGGCGCTCGGAAGGCCTCGGGGGCGTCCCTCACGCCCGCCAGGGCGCTGTACACCCCCTCCTCCCGCCTGGCCACCGCCTCCTCGAAGGCGGCGCGACGGGACGGCCTCTCGGGATCCCACGCCGCCACCGCCCGAGCCACCGCCGCCCGAAGTCCCTTACGGCCCCGCAGGGGGGGAAGGCCCCGAGGCGCCTCGTGGCCTTCTCCCCCTGCGGGGCCGTAAGGGCCCTCTCGCCCTTCGGGCCCAGCAGGGCGTTCGGGGCCCGCCTCCGCCCACGTCGCCAAGGCCTCCGCCATGGGCAAGACGGCCGCCAAGGCCCCGGGCAGGTCGGGGTGGGTGAGGAACACGCCCGCGTGGGGACGCACCCCCGGGACCTTCAAGGCGCTCACGGCCTCCCAGGCGTCGATCCTCGCCATCACCCACGGGCGAAGGCCCTCGACGGGGACCCTTTGGGCCCCGAAGGAGGCGAAGGGCG
>CAZEFP010000589.1:0-2727 GCA_964511565.1 uncultured Planctomycetaceae bacterium | reverse complement strand
CGACCCCCAAGCTGAAGCGCGCGCGCCTGAAGGCCGCCGCCTCGGGCGCGCTGGAGTTCGCCTTGGACGGGGAGGTGTTCGCGAGCGGCAAGGACCCCTTCGAGGTCGAGCTCCCGGCTCCCACCCTGCAGAAGCTCCGGGACGGCAAGCCTCACCGCCTGACCGCGACCTGTGAGGGCGTGATCGGGCCGACCTACCTCTCCGCCGTCCTCGAGCTCGAGTACGAGGACGGGCGCAGGGAAGAGGTCCACACCGACCGCTGGTGGCGCAAGGCCGGCACCAAGGAGCGGGCGGCGGTGAGGGGGCCCTACGCAGCGGCTCCCTGGCTCGAGGAGTGGCTGGACGGGTCCCGGGAGGAAGAGGAGGGCGACGAGGCCCCCCGGGGCGGCCGCCCCCTCAGAAGGACCAGCGGAGACCGATGAGGAGGTTCCGCCCGGGACGGTTCTGGCCGGACCCGTGCACGCGGTAGTCCTCGTCGGTGAGGTTCTCGACGGCCAGCTGCCCGGAGACACCGGCGGCGAAGCGATAGGTCCCGGTGAGGTTGAACACGTCGTAGCCCGGCGTGCCCCCCGGCGGGATCCTGGTGGTGTCGCCCTCGTCCCTCGGGGACAGGCGGTCCGCGTCCTCGGAGTGGATCCAGCGAAGCTCGGCAGTGAAGGGCTGATCTTCCGGGGCGAAGCGAACGCCGAGCTGCCCCATGAGCGGCATCAGCCGCGAGGGGACCACCCGCTCCACCGGGTCCCCGAGGGCTCCGATGTAGTCCTCCTGGCCGTCGAGCCAGGAGATGTTCCCGAACGCGGTCCAATCTGCCGCGATGCGATAGGCCGCGCCCATCTCCACGCCCCCGATGCGGGACTCACCGACGTTGGCCTTGGTGATCTCCACCTCGCCAGAACCGTTGACGTTGCCCGTGGGGAAGCGCTGGATGATGTCGTCGCCGTCCGTGAGGAAGGCGGCCAGCTGGAGAGAGAGGTCGTCGGTGGCGTGCTTGACGCCGAGCTCGTAGCTGATGAACCGCTCCGGATCGAGGCCGGGGCTGGGGATCTCGAACTCGTTGGAACGAGCCGAGTCGAAGCGGGTCAGGTCGCTGAGGTTGGGGGCACGGAAGCCCTGGGAGACCCCGCCGAACAGGGCCACGGTCGCGGCCTCGTTCTCCACCAGCCGGGTCTCGAAGCGCAGGGAGCCGGTGAGGGCCGCCCAGTCGTCCTCGACCTCGATCTGAGTGTTGGTGACCGGGTCCCGGACCTCGTTGGCGTCCGCCGCGGCGTAGGTCGCGCGCGCCCCCGCCGTGAGGGTCGTGGAGTCGTGGACGTCGAAGGCGACCTCCGCGAACAGACCGCCGAGGTCGTAGCTGGCGTCGTCCCCCACTGGCCCCTGGATCTCGTCCGCGGGGGTCTGGTCCGCGAACCGGTTCAGGAACGAGTCCACCTCGTCGTGGTACCACTCGAGGCCCGCGGTCAGGCTCCCGAAGGACGTGGCGCGGCTCCCGCTGAACTGCAGCCCCAAGGTCCCCACGTCGAAGCCCTGCTCGTCGAACCGATCACCGGTGCGCTCTCGCTCCCGGCGCTCCGCCTGGTCCTGGTAGCTCACGATGGAGCGCACCTCCCAGTCCCCCTCGGCCGCCGCCGCGCGGTCGTAGCGGAGGTAGGTGAGGGTGCGCTCCTGGTCCAGGTCCCGGCGCAGGTCGGTCCCCACCGAGCTGCCCTCGAAGGGCACGGCGAAGACCGTGCGGTGGGTCCGCGGCGCGTCGTCGATGTCCACGTGCTGGGCCGCGAAGGTCAGCGTCGTGAGGTCGTCCACCAGATGCTGCGCCTTGAAGTCCCCGTCCCACTCGTCGTAACCGGTGTTGGGGAGCTCGCCGGAGGGATCACCCGCCGTCATGTCACCCAGGTCCTTGAGCGTCCCGCCCAGGCGCCACGCGGTCCGGTCCCCCATGGCACCGCCGAGCTCCACGCGGCTCATCACGTAGTTCGCCGCGTCGGCCGCCCGCACGAACAGCTCGCCGCCGATGGGTCGATCCCAGATCTCCGGGTCCTTGGTCAGAGCGTTCACGGTGCCCCCGATGGCGTCCGAACCGTAGAGCACCGAGCTCGGCCCCTTGACCACCTCGATCCCGCTGAGGGAGAAGGGGTCGATGGTCCCCGCGTACTGATTCGGGCCGTCCCGGAACACCGAGTTGTTCAGCCGGATCCCGTCGATGAGGGTCAGCGTGCGGAAGCCCGTGAAGCCCCGGATGTAGGGCGACCCCTGGGCCGGCCCGGTCTCCTGGACCATGACGCCCGGAACGTCCCGGAGCGCCTGGGGGAGCGACCGTGCCTGCTCGAGGCGCTCCGCGGAGACGAAGTCCACGGAGTAGGGAACGTCCAGCATCGCCTGCTCACGCCGCGTGGGCGTGACGACCAGGGTCTCGAGGTCGAAGGTGGCTCCCGCACCGACTCGTTCATCGCCATCGGGGCCGCCCCCACGACGGGGTCCCCTGGGGGCCCCTGGGGAGGAGTCGGTGGAGGCCACCGCCGGCTCCCCGCCGTCCTGCCCGGCCCCGAGCGGCGGCTCCGTCATGGGCGCCCCGGGCGACGCCAGAGCCGTCGGAGCGGCCGAAAGCAGCGCCGGCAGGGCAGCAGCAAGAAAGACGGGGTGGCACATGAGTATCCGGGGGGGGCGCTTGGGGCGGGAGGAGTGCTGGCAGGACGCGCCGGAACGAGATCCGGTGGCAGAAGTTTGCAGAAG
>CAZEFP010000588.1:0-2727 GCA_964511565.1 uncultured Planctomycetaceae bacterium | reverse complement strand
CTCGTCTTACTTCGCCTCGGAGTCCTACGAGAAGTTCGAGCAGGACCTCGAGGCGGAGTACGGCGGGATCGGCGCCTACGTTCAGAACGACCCGGACGACGGGCTCTTCACCATCACGCGACCCATCTACTCCGGCCCCGCGTACCGGGCGGGGCTCGGCACGGACGACAAGATCGTCCGCATCGGGGACTGGCCCACCGTGGGCGAACCCACGGACGAGGTCATCAAGCGGCTCAAGGGCAAGCCGGGGACCGACGTGGACCTCTACATCTGGCGCCGGGGCATGGACGCGGGGCTGATCGACCGTCCGACCGACGAGATGAAGGTGTCAGTGGAGCGCGCCCAGATCAGCATCCCCTCCGTCCACAGCCAGCTCCTCCCCGGGGACATCGGGCTGGTCGAGCTGCAGACCTTCAGCCGTAACGCGGCGCAGGACGTCTACGAGGCGATCCGAAAGCTCACCCTCGAGTCGGGCAAGGAGGAGCTGAACGGCGTGATCCTCGACCTGCGCAACAACACCGGGGGCCTGCTGACCCAGGCCCGTGAGGTCGCGGACCTCTTCCTGCCCGAGAAGCAGACCGTGGTGAAGACGGAGAGCCGCTTCCGCGACGCGAAGGTCTTCAAGACGCGGATGCCCGCCATCGTCTCGGAGGACATCCCCGTGGCGGTCCTCATCAACCGCTTCTCCGCCTCGGCCTCCGAGATCGTCTCCGGCGCGCTCCAGGACCTGGGCCGCGCGACCCTCGTGGGGCAGCGCTCGTTCGGCAAGGGCTCCGTCCAGTCCCTCATCCCCCTCGCCCCCGAGCGAGACGATGAATACGGGGATGAGAACCGCAACGGTCGCCGGGACAACTGGGAGCGGATCACCCGTGACTACGACGGCGACGGCGAGTTCGACTACGCCCCGCGCATCAAGCTGACGATCGAGCGCTACCTGCTGCCCCTGGGGCGCTCCATCCACCGGGAGCTGGACGAGGACGGCAATATCCTCTCCGCGGGGGGCGTCTCACCGGACATCGAGGTGGATCCCCGCCGGAGGGAGTCATGGCGCCTGCTGGAGATGCGGCGCATCCAGGATACTCGCGCCCTGCGGGAGTGGGCGCTCGAGCGGTTCGACGAGAACCCCGAGACCATGGGCAAGCTCGCCTATTGCGACTTCGACGACCCGGGGCTCTATCCGGGCTTCGACGATCTCTACGCCTCCCTGGACACCTCCCTCTCCGAGGAGGACGTCCGCTTCCTGCTGCGGATCGACGTCCGCCGCCGGTTCCAGGATCTCCGGGGGAGCGCCCTCCCCATGGGTGACTTCGCCGAGGACCTGCAGCTCCAGGCGGCCATCGAGTCGGTCCTGGCGAAGCGGGACCAGAGCCCGGACGACATCGCCGAGTACAAGGCGACCTTCGCGGATCGTGATGCGGAGGAGGACCGGGTCGCGAGCGCCCCGTCCCGCGTCCGTTCGCCCGAGCTCACCAGGGCCCTGGAGCTGATGGCTGCCACCGAGGGAGGTGGCACCCTGAGCCCCGAGTCCACGGCCGAGCTCAGGGAAATCCTGAACGGTCTCGACGACGGCGGGCGCTGAGGCCCGGGGGGGCGTGGAGCCCCCCGACCCGGCTCCACCGACCCGGCTCCACCGGCGCGGTCCCCGCGCCCCTGCCCGGCTTTCCCGCCCAGGTGCCTGCGCTGGGGAGCGGATGGGAATAATCTTCCCGTCCACACGGAGCAGCCCTTCCCCTCATCGAACGCCACCAGCGAGGCCGATGAACAGGGAGGAGTCGCCTCTCCCTCCCATGCTGCGCGTCCTTCAGCACTACTTCCCCGTACGCACCTTCCTCCTCGTCTCGGTGGAGGCGCTGCTGATCTACGCCGTCATCACGGCGGGGATGACCCACCACCTGTGGGACCTGCTCTCGGACCCGACCAGCAGCGAGCCCCGTGACCGCGCGATCTCTCAAGCGCTGACGCGAGAGAGCCTGCTGCCCAAGGAAGCCGCCAACCAGGCGGCCAAGTCGGCGGTGCTGGTCACGCTGACCCTGCTGCTCTCCATCGGGCTCAATCGGCTCTACGAGTTCCAGATCACCGCGTCGCGCTACGAGCGCGCCTCCCGCTTCGTGGAGTCGGCGGGGATCGGGATCGCCCTGTCGGTCGCCTTCGTGATCGTCAGCCACCTGCTCGGCGCGGAGTCCGTCTACGCGTTCCCCGGGCTCTCCCTCTCGTGGAAGATCCAGGTCCTGATCGCGACCGCCTCCGCCGCGTTCGGGCTGCTGTACCTCGGACGCTTCGCCTATCACGCCTTGATCCGCCGCGCCGACCTGGACGTGCGCGTGCTGATCCTGGGTTCCCGTGGCCCGGCCCACGCCCTGGCGAACCAGATCATCGCCCACCCCGAGGCGGGCTTCCGCGTGGTGGGGCTCGTGCCCGAGCCGGCGTCGACCATCGACCGGCGCCGCTCCGAGAGGTTGGAGTCGCCCATCACCGCCTCCGAGGATTCCGCCTCGGAGTCCACCAGGTCGCTGATCCTCGAGGGGGTCGACCTCCTCGGTCGCGAGCCAGGGAACTACGACCCGTCCGCGGGGAACCTCGCCCAGCGCGCGCCCGGCGAGGAGGGGCTCCCCGAGCTCCTCCAGAAGCTCCGGGTCGAGATGATCGTCGTGGCCCTCGAGGACCGCCGCCTGACCCTCCCCATCGAGGACCTCCTCCGGGCCAGGCTGGCGGGCGTCGAGGTCCGGG
>CAZEFP010000587.1:0-2731 GCA_964511565.1 uncultured Planctomycetaceae bacterium | reverse complement strand
GGTTCGTGAAGATCAAGCTGCGCGCGACCACCGGCAACGCCGAGGCCATCGGCGCCCAGGTCGAGGTCGTCGCCGGGGACCGCAAGGTGAGTCAGGTGCTCTCCCGCGGCGCCGGCTTCATCTCCTGCCAGGCCCCCGAACTCATCTTCGGCCTCGGGGGCGCCCCCGCCGCGACGGTCACCGTCCGCTGGCCAGGGGGCGCGGTGGAGGCCTTCGGGAACCTCGCTGCGGGGACGCGTTCGCTCCTGATCGAGGGAACGGGCTCGGCCCAGGCCTACGACGCCGCCCCGCGGACGCTCGCGGACCCCAAGCCGAGGGGGCTGCTCGTCAACGTCGGCGACCGGATCGCTCCGTTCGAGGTGCTCGACGCCAGCGGCGAGCCGGTACTCATCGATCCCTCCGCCACCGGCGGGCGCGTCGCCCTGAACCTCTGGGCCAGCTACTGCGCACCATGCGTCGCGGAGCTCCCGCTCCTCGAGGAGTGGGACGCCGCCGAGGACATGCGGGTGATCGCGGTCTCCGTGGACGCCCCCTCGGACCAGGCCCGCGCCCTCGAGCTCCTCGGCGAGCGGGCCCCCGGCCTCGGGGCCCACCTCACCGGCGCGGCCGCGGACGGAACCCGGACCATCCAGGACGTGGTCGACCTCGCGCGCTTGCCCCTGCCGACGACCCTGATGCTCTCCGCCGACGGCACCGTCGAGGAGATCCTCCGCGGCCCGGTGGAGCCCCGTTAGCCTCCGACTCCCCCACTCTCCACCGCACGCGCCGCACGCTGAAAGGGACCGACCTCAATCCTCGCGCCACACGGGGACCATCGCCGACCAGACGCCCTGCCCCTTGAACCGGGAGAGGAGCGCCGCCGTGACGTGGATCCCGATCAGCGCGTAGCTGAGGGACGCGCAGGACTCATGAAGGCCCAGGGCGAAGCCCTGAAGGAGGCCGCCCTCGAAGCCGGCCCGGTAGAGCCCTGCGATCATGAGCCCGGAGAGCGGCAGCATCGCGAGGCAGCCGTACATGGCGAGGTGCACGAGCCGGGCGAAGCAGCGGTGCACCGGGGAGGGCGGCGTGCGCGCCCCGAGGAAGGTCTCGAAGCGCCGCATGTAGAGGTATCGCGCCACGACCACCGCGAGGAAGAGCACTGCGAACGCCACCTCGAACTCGAGCAGCCCTGGCTCCTCCAGGTCCTCCAGGTCGTCGAGCTGCTTGGAGAGCCCGTACACGTAGAGCCCGATGAAGCCCCAGTGGATGGACCTCGCGAGGAGCGTGTGGGACCGGGCCATGACCGCGGGCGCCGACCCTAGCGCGAGCCGATCTCGCCAGCCCCGGCTGGATCGCCCGCTGGCTGCTCGGAGGGCGCCGCCCCGGGCTCGGCCGCGGAGAGGAGTTCGATCACCCACTCCACGTGCGCCGCCCCCGCCTCGCCGAGGCGCTCGGCCGCCTCCGGGCAGGCGGCCTGGGATCGGACGACGAGCGCCTCACGCCCCATGGGGGCCTCGTGGGACAGGCACCCGACCTCGTGGAGGTGGGCCTCCAGCTTGTCGGCGTTCTTGGAGCGGAAGCGCGACAGCCCCCGGACCGCCGCCAGGAAGGCCGCCGGGTCCCGCTCGTGCTCGAGCAGGAGCTCGCGGGCCGCATCCTCGAAGTTGTCGCTCACGCCACCGGATGCCTCGACGTCCTTCCAGGTCACCGGTCGACCCCGGCCGACCTGCCAGAACCTGGCCAGGGCGTGCGTCAGCTCGATCAGGTCGTCCACGCGGGCGCAGGTCTCGGCGTCGATCGCGGCCTCGATGAGACCGTCCCCACGCACGCTCTCCCAGACCCCGATGGAGCTCACCCGGCGCTGGAGGCACTGGCGGAGCGCCGCGAGGTCGTGCCGGAGCACCAGCCACAGGTGCCAGCCCGCCACGGGCTGCGCCCCGTCCGGCGCGGGGACGCCGAGGGCCGTCGCGTAGGACCCCGCGTCGTGCCCGGCGGGGTCGGGGAGCGGATCCCGCTCGGCGGGCCCGGAGGGCAGCGCGTGGCTCCAGTCGGCTCCGTGGCCGCTGCCCTTCGAGAGGTCCACCACCTGGGGCTCGGACCGCCCGGCGGCCTTGCAGATGGCGAGCCACTGCCGGACCTCGCCGGGGTCCGCGGTCAGGTAGATCACCTGGCGCCCCCCGTCGACCTCATCGAAGAGCACGTCCGCGATGGCCGAGAAGCGCCCGGGGTCCGTGGTGGAGAGTGCCTCGTCGAGGCAGAGGGGCAGCGGCCCCAGGGGGCCCTCGCTGCACTCCAGCGACGCCAGCCGCGCCGCGAGCAGCAGCTGCGCGCGGGTGCCGTCGGAGAGCTCCTCGAGGGACCGCTCGCGATCCTGCGCCACGTCGTGGGCGCGGAAGCCCCCGGCGGGGTCCAGGTCGATCTGCCAGCCGCCGTGGGTGAACCGCTTGAAGCGCTCCCGCGCCTTCTCGAGCACCGCCGGCACCGCGGCGTCGTCGAGGGAGGGCCGGGCGTCGTCCAGGAGCAATCGCGCGCACAGGTCCTCGGCCGCCAGCGCTCGCGCGTCCTGGATCTCCTGCTCGGCGGCGCGGACCTCGGCCAGGGCGTCCTCGAGCTCGTCTCCCTTCGTGACCAGCTCGAGACGGCCCAGGATCGAGCCCTTCTCCTCGTTGAGGCCGTCCAGTCGTGCGGCGGCCTCCCGGTATTCGCCCAGCCAACCGTCGAGCTCCTCGGGGCTGCACTGTTCGGCCTCCTC
>CAZEFP010000586.1:0-2742 GCA_964511565.1 uncultured Planctomycetaceae bacterium | reverse complement strand
CATGGAGTCGCTGGTGTCCGGCGGGCTCCTCGTGGCCGAGCTCAAGAGGATGTGATGGAGCTTCACGCCGAGAACACTGGCGCCCAGGCGGCGCGGAACGGGCTCATGACGGGCCGGATCTCCCGCATCGAACGAGGGGCGGACGCCCCCGACGTGGCGGCGAAGGAGATGGAGTCGCTCTTCGCCACGCTGCTCGTGACGGAGATGCGCAAGGGACTCGGTGAGGGCTTCTTCGGCACCGGTAAGGGTGCCGACACCTTCAACGGTTGGTTCGACGAGCAGCTCGGTGCCTCCATCGCCGAGCAGGGCAACCTCGGCATCGGCGAGCAGGTGAAGGAGAGCATCATCCGCCAGCAGGCCGCCGCGGCCGCGGAAGCGGCGAGGCTCGAGAGCGAGGGTACGCGCGGTGAGGTGAACCCGTGAGCAGCCCCGGTCAGTCCAACCTGGTGAACCGCCTCGTGATCGCGATCCGCGAGGAGAACGCGTCGCACCGGCAGATCCTCGACCTGCTCCGCATCCAGGAGGAGTCGATCCGCAGGCCCGCGAGCGAGGCCTTCAAGGCGGCGACGGAGGAGCTGGAGGTGGAGCTCAAGCGCAACGCCCAGCGCACGGCGCGCCGGGAGCGAGCCGTGGTCGCCCTGGCCGGCGAGCTCGGCGTGGCGCCCTCCGCGGCGACCGTGGGCAGCCTTGTCGAGCGGCTCGGGTCCGAGGGTGCGCTGCTCGCGGCCGAGAGAGCTCAGCTGATCGAGCTGAGCCAGGAGGTCGGCAGCCTCAATCGGCGCATGGCGACGCTCGTCCGGCTGCATCGCCAGGTGACGCGGGACCTGATTCAGGTCGTTCTCGGTTCAGAGGACGGCGGTGACGTACACGCGGGCGGAAGCCTGATCGACGCGGAGGTCTGACTTGGGACTGAGCACGAACATCGGCCTGCGGGCCCTGCTGACGTCGCAGTCAGCCCTCGACACCATCGGCCACAACGTCGCGAACGCGACCACGGAGGGGTACAGCCGCCAGCGCGTCCTGACCTCCAGCGCCCGACCGCTCAACCTCCGCGGGCTGCAGCTGGGCAACGGCGTGGATGCCAACGTGGTGACGCGTTCGGTGGATGAGCTCCTCAACGCGCGCATCGTGGGGCAGACCTCCTCCGTCGCTCGGCTCGAGTCGCAGCTGACCGAGATGGGGAGCGTCGAGGCCCTGCTCAACGAGCCCGGCGAGGGGGGCTTCGGGTCCCTGATGGACAGCCTCTTCAACAGCCTGTCCCTGGTCTCCTCGAACCCGGAGGACATCGTCGCCCGGAACGGCGCGCTCCAGTCCTCCGAGAACCTCACCCGGCGCTTCCACCAGGTCTCCGATGAGATCCGCCAGCTCCAGGGGGACGCTCAGGTCAAGGCGCAGACGCTCGTGGCGGACGTCAACCTGCTGGCGGAGCGCCTCGTGACCCTGAACCAGCAGATCTCCGAGGCGGAGTCGGTGAGCGGCACGGTGGCCAATGACCTCCGGGACCAGCGCGGCGTTACCCTGCGGTCGCTCTCGGAGCGGGTCGAGATCACGGCCAGGGAGAACACCCAGGGCGCGGTCCTCGTTCAGATCGACGGGCAGCTGCTCGTGGGTTCCAGCTCCGCCAACCCCCTGCGGGTGGAGCCCGGTGCCGATGGGTCGATCCGCCTCCAGCTCCTCGGCGGGGTCCAGCCGGTCCAGCCGCGCTCCGGCCAGCTGGCGGGTGTCGTCGCCTTCTCCGAGACCTTCGCGAACGACGTACTCGATGGGTTCAACCGCTACGCCAAGGGCATCGTGCTCGAGATGAACCGGGCCCACTCCACCGGGGTCCCCCTTGGCGGCGGCTTCAATCAGCTGCGAGGGGAGGTCCCCGTGGCCGATCTCGACGGGGACGGCGTCTTCGGGGACGTGCTCCTGCGAGACGCCGAGCTGCCCTTCGACGTTCAGGCCGGGGAGCTCTTCGTCCACGTCGCTCTCGACGGGGACGACAGCTTCAAGACCACGCGGATCGAGATCGACCCCAACCGCATGACGGTCCAGGGGTTCGCCGACGCCCTCTCCAGCGTCACGGGCCTCTCGGCCAGGATCGACACCGCGGGGAGGCTCTCCGTGGACGCGCTCAGCCAGACCAAGTTCCACTTCGGGTCCCGCCTCGATCCCACGCCCGACCACGCCGGGACCTTCGGCGGCGGCGCAGCGACCCACGTCAGCGCCTTCGCCGGCCCCTTCGCCGTGGGCACGACCTCGACCGTAGAGCTGGTCGGGGCCGCGGGCCCCTTCACCCTGACGATCGATCCCGCCACCTTCGCGACGGCGGGCGAGCCCACGGCCCAGGAGCTGGTCGAGGCCTTCAACGCTTCACCGGACATGGCCGCGGGTGACCTCCGCGCGGTCGCGGTCGGAGATCGGATCGGCTTCCAGACGCTCAGCACCGGCGCTGCCGCCTCCTTCCAGGTGGCGGGGGGCACGGCGCTGTCGGCCCTTGGCCTCTCGACAGGGACCTACACGGGCCAGGAGCTCGAGGTCGAGGTCGCGATCACCGGGGTCTACGAGGGCGCCGAGAATGACCGCTGGACCTTCACGCCGGTCGGGACCGGGACGATCGGGACGACCCCTCGGCTCGAGGTCGAGGTGCGTGACGAGTCCGGGGCGCTGGTCACGACGTTGGACGTGGGCGAGGGCTACCCCCCTGGGACCCCGCTGACGGTGGCCGAGGGGATCTCGGTCTCCTTCTCCGTGGGTGAG
>CAZEFP010000585.1:0-2746 GCA_964511565.1 uncultured Planctomycetaceae bacterium | reverse complement strand
GGGCAGGCCCGTGGCCCGGGAGAGTCGAGCGGCGCCGCGGCCGTTGTAGAAGGTGCCGTAGTCGTGGCTCACCACCAGGCCGTGCCCGTGCTCCCTCACGAGCTCCGCGCCCCGGGAGGCGATCCATCCGGGGAGCGCGCCGCGGCCCTCGGGCCCCACGTGGAAGTGGACGTTGTCGTGGATCTTTCGCGTGACCACCTCAGCCCCGGGCCCGGGCACGAGCACGTCGACCCGGTCGAAGAAGGTCGAGAAGTGACGCTGCATGGACCAGAAGGGCCCGCGCTCGCCGATGACGACCTGCCGGTCGCCGCTCACCATGAGGAGGTTCACTCGCCGGAACCTAACATTCGCGCATAGACGTCTTCGAGCCGATCCGCGAGTGCTTGGGCAGAGTGTCGGGACCGCACTCGCTCACGCGCGGCCCGCCCCATCTCCGTGCGCCGCTCTCGGTCCCCCACGAGGCTCGCCAGCGCGGCCGCCAACCCCTCGCGATCCACGCCGAACAGCCCGGTGATCCCGCTCCGGACGAGCTCGGGGACGCCGCCCACGGCCGTGGAGACCACGGGCCGGGCCGCCGCCCCCGCCTCGATCATGGCCACGGGCATCCCCTCGGCGAAGGAGGTCGAGAGGAGCACGTCCAGGGCCTCGTGCACCGGCCCCACGTCCTGCACCGCCCCCAGCAGGTGGACTCGCGCGCGGACGTCCCCGGGGAGCTGGTCCCGGCGCGCCTCCACGCGGGGGCGCTCGCCGCCGTCTCCAGCGACGACCAGGTGCGCCTCGGGGAACTCGAGCGCCACGTCCTCGAAGACGTCCAACGCCAGCACGGTGCGCTTGACCGGCGCCAGCCGGCCGATGACCCCGATGGCCACGTCGTCGGGGTGGAGGCTGAGCTGATCGCGCAGCCGCCCTCCCCGGCGCTCGGGTAGCTGGAGGAGCCCATCCAGCAGCACGCCCGGCGGGACCACCTCCACCGCCCCGTGGGCCACGACGCCGAGCCGCACCAGATCCGCCCCGGTGGCCTCGGAGACCGCGAGGATCCGGTGGGTCTGCCGCGCCAGCCGGGCCTCGATCCCCTGGAGCAGCCGGGACATGGGACCGGGGAAGTAGCCCTCGAGCACGTGCCCGTGGAAGGTGTGGACCCGTCGGGCCCCTGGCACCGCCCGGCGCGCCGCCCGTCGGCCGAGGGCCCCCGCCTTGGCGGCGTGGGTGTGGACGATGTCGGGTTGGAATCCCGCGAGCTCCCTGCGGAGGCGACCGCCGGCCCGGAGATCGCCCCCCGAGATGAGCGCGGACAGCCCGCGCCGCAGGCCTGGGACCTCGACCACCTCCACGCCGAGCCCTTCGAGCTCTCGCTGGAGGCTGCCCTCACCTGGCCCCGGCGAGCCGGCGAAGACCCGAACCCTGTGGCCACGCTCCACCAGGAGCGGGTCCGAGGCCATCACCTGGCGGGCGGGCCCGCCGAGGTTCAGCCTCGTCAGGACGCGGGCGATGCGCAAAGCGGCGCGAGCGCCTCGGCGGCCCTCGGCGTGACGTGCCGTGCGAAGGTGTCCTCCACGATGTCCGCCAGGGACCACGGGGCGAGGCCAAGGCCCAGGCTTCGCAAGCGGGAGAGGTCGGGCACGCGGTGGAGGACCTCGTCGAAGCGCGGCGAGACGGTGAGCCGCGGATCCACGTGGACGAGGGGGCTCGGCGCGAGCCCGCGACGGGCCGCGGCTCGGGCGACCTCATGGGCCAGCTGGAGCACCGTCGAGCGCGCCGTCCCGCCGACGTTGAGGGGGCCCTGGAAGTCCGCGAGTTGCGCTGCCTTCGAGGGCGTTGAGAAGAGGCCGGGGAGCGCCAGCGCCACGATGTCCTCGGCGACGGCATCCACGTGGGCGAAGGTCCGCACCGAGGACCCACGGCCATGGATCGTGAGGGGCGCGCCCGACCGAGCGGCCTCGACGAACCGCGGGAGCACCATGCCGCTGGCGCCGTCCTGCCCGGGCCCCACGACGTTGAAGAAGCGCAGGTGCACGGGCGGCGTCCCCGCCGGGCCGAGGACCCGGTCGAGGGCCTCCTCGCAGGCGAGCTTCGAGGCCGCGTAGCGCCAGCGCCCGTCGGCCATCAGCCCGCGGAGATCACTGGCCTCCGAGAGGGGAGCCGGGGACTCGGCGTAGACCTCCGAGGTGGACGCGGCCAGCACGCGGGGACGGCTCCCACCCTGGGAGCGGGCGGCGACGGCGCCCGCGACCGCCTCGCCGAGCTCGATGTTCTCACGCTCGCAGAGCTCGGGATCCGAGAGCACGGTCCGGACCCCCACCCGTCCGGCGAGATGGATCACCGCCCCGGGCTCCTCGTCGAGGAGCCCGGCGAGCAGCGCCCGGTCCGTGGCATCCCCCTCGACGAACTCCAGGAGCTCACCCCTCGCGCTCTCCAGGCGCCCCAGGTCCCCCGCCGAGAGGTCGTCCAGGGCGATGACCCGGACGCCCGCGGCGATGAGCCGCCGGGTCACGGCGGCACCGACGAAGCCGGCGGCGCCGGTGACGAGTGCGGTCTGGGGCCCTTGCATTTGAAGTGGGACGCACGGTGGAGCCGCGTCTTCCCCTCTTCCGGGAGTCTAGCCCTTTGCGGCCCCCCCCTCCCAGGTCACCAGGGGGAGATCCGGGGTGAGATCACCGAGGAGTTCCCGCCGGACGACCCTCGGCCCCTGTCCCCGGAGGGCAGTAGCCTTGGGGCCATGGCTGCCTCGACATCAGCGTCCCTCCTC
>CAZEFP010000584.1:1363-2750 GCA_964511565.1 uncultured Planctomycetaceae bacterium | reverse complement strand
CTCGTCGACGATACGGACATGGCCGCGGCCTCCGTCCACTCGGATCTTCTGGCCGGTCTCGAGGGCTCCGGTGACCCCGGGGACTCCGACCACGGTGGGCAGTCCGTACTCGCGGGCGAGGATCGCGCCGTGGGAGAGCAGGCCACCGCGCTCCACGACGAGCCCGGAGATCAGGGGGAACAGGGGCGCCCACCCCGGATCGGTCTGCCGCGTCACGAGGATGTCGCCCGGCGAGACCTCCCCGGCGTCCGCGAGGTCGGTGAGGACCACCGCGCGCCCCGTGATGACCCCGGCGCACGCGCCCGCTCCGTCCAGCCGCGAGGTATCCCCGGCCTCCTCCTCGCTCCCGATCCACACCTCGCCCTCGGGGAGCGAGAACGCGCTGGGCGGACGGACGGCGGCCTGCCGGGTGTGCTCCGCTCGGCGCACGGCGGCGATCCGAGCCGCGCTCGCCGGCTGGAGGGCGGACCCCGAGGCGAGCTCGCAGAGCTCCTCGAGGGAGAAGTAGACCGCGTCGTCCGGGTGCTCCAGCAGGCCCTCCCGGACCATGGCGGCGCCCAGCGCGAGGGCGACGTCCCGCAGTCGGCGGTAGAGGAGCGCCTGCTTCCCGCGGGCTCGTTCGCGCATGGTGACCGACCGAGCGCATGCCCGGGCGATGGGGCCGAGTACGAGGCCTCGCCACCCGCCGAGCTCCCCGGCCAGTCGCTTGATGGCCCCCAGGCGCTCCTCGGCGCGGACTCCGGCCACCTCGTCGGGGGCCGGGCCCTCGGCGTCGAGGTAGGCCCGCAGCAGGGAGAGCACCCGGGAGGGCTCCTCCTGGTAGCTCGGCACCGTGAACACGAGCTCTCCGGAGCAGCGGTGGCCGTGGTCCTCGAGCCACGCCTCGAAGGCCGCGCGGAAGGTCGCGTGCCTGGGCCGCTCCCGGATGGCCGCCAGGGCGACCGCGTCGTCGCCGCTGCGCAGGAGGGTCTCGAGCTCGTCGTCCGGCGCGGCGCGCACGAGGCGAGCCAGCTCCCACAGCCCGGCCGCAGGGGCGGCGCTCACCACGTCGAGACCCTGCAGGACCTCGCCGGCGGCAGCGCGTGGATCGCCGCTCACACCGGAGAGCACCTTAAGGAGCAGGCCGTGGGTGATCATGGCGCTCGCGTCCGCGAGCCCCGCGTCGGTCCACTGGTGGCGTCGGATGCGCGTGAAGCCCTCCACGCGCGCGCCGAGGTCCACGCGGTCGAGCTCGGCGAGGACCTCCCTTGAGGTGGACCTTGCGTAGGCGTCCACCCGCGCCTCGAAGCGCTCGACCCCGCGCTCCAGGCGCAGCCAGGCCCGGGTCATGCGAACCGCCGTGCCGCAGAGGCGCACGGCGCTGCGCAGCCGCCCTTCCGGGGCCACC
>CAZEFP010000584.1:0-1353 GCA_964511565.1 uncultured Planctomycetaceae bacterium | reverse complement strand
GAGGTCAAGAGGGCGCCGCCCGGGGCCGCTCGCATGACCGCATGGAGGTTGGTGAGCTGGTAGTAGAGGCGCCCCTCGTGGGCGCCGACCAGGCGCTCGAGGCGGGGTTCGAGGGCGGCGAGGGCGCGCTCGGAGACGCCGATGACCCGGGCGAGGCCACGGAAGTAGTGGGTGTAGCCCGTGGCGGCGACCGAGTACTGCAGGGGCGTGATCGGAGTGGGGAAGTTCTCGTCCACGTTGGCGTTGGTCCACGCCACCTTGGGGCGCGTACTCGCGACGGCCGTGATGGGGCGTGACTGGACCACGTGCAGCTCGCCGTCCTCGTCGAGGACCCACTCCACGTCCTGCTCGGAGCCCCCGGTACGCCGCGCCTGGGCCGCGAGGCGTGCGAGCTTGTCCCTGGCGTCGAGCAGCGGGCCCGGGTCGATCTCCCCCTCGAGTCGCTGCAGCTCCGTGATCACACCGGCGCGGTCGAGGGACAGTCGACCGGGGGTGACGCGTCCGGAGACGAGGTCCTCGCCGGGCCCGTGGACGTACTCCACCAGCGTGCGCTCGGCCGCGGGCTCGGAGGGGTCGCAGGTGAACAGGACGCCGGCGAAGTGGGCGTGGATCTGACGCTGGACGAGGACCGCCAGCCCGCCGAGGGGGCGGCCCCTGCGCTCCTCGTACGCCCGGACGCGCTCCGCGGCGCGGGCCGCCCAGCACTGGCGGAGCGCGAGCTCGAGGTGGTGCGCGCCCTCCACGTCGGCGATGGACTCGAGCATGCCAGCGAAGGACGCGTCGGCGGAGTCCTCGCCCAGGCCCGAGCTCCGCACGATCAGCGTGCCTTCGAGGTGCCTGCAGGCGTCGAGCAGCGCACCCCGGAGCGACTCGGGGAGCGCGGTGCCGCGGATCCCCGCGGCGTCGTGCTCGCCGAGGCCCGTGGCGGTCAGGAACTCGCGGCGGAAGCGGTCGGTGATCACCACGCCTGCGGGGACGGGGAGGCCTTCGGCCGCCAGTGCGGCCTGGCTGGCCGCCTTGGCGCCGAAGGTCGCGGGGTCGCGGGCGGCTTCGAGCCGGACGAAGGGCGCCGCCTCGGTGGTGGGGTGGAGGACCATCAGGCAGGACGCGCCTTGAAGCCCCGGCGCCAGAGGAGGACGTTGAAGAGCCAGTGCACCACCGGCCCCGCGAGCAGGACCACGAGCCAGGTCCCGGCGGGGAGGCCGAAGGTGAGGTGGACCGCGAGGAGCAGGCCGAGGATGGAGTCGAGGCGGTCCGCGATGAAGCAGACGGTGGCGGCGACCCGGCCGCGGGGGGCGCCGCCGGGGGCCACGTCGAGCTGCCGCTTGACGAAGGAGTTGGGCAGCTCGCCCA
>CAZEFP010000583.1:0-2752 GCA_964511565.1 uncultured Planctomycetaceae bacterium | reverse complement strand
AAGGCCGGCCCCGGCTCGGTAACCTCGTCGGCACTCTCTGATATCGGACCCGTGTCATCTGAGATGTTGGTGCCCGTTGACCCTTCTGCGCGGGAACCGTACTCTCCGAAGCCCAACAGAGGCGCTCCATCGGGCTCCGCCGCTTCAGCGGGGGCTCCCGATGCTGGATGTCGACGCGGTCCTGACCGGCCCGTAGTCTCCAGCAACGGACGCGAGATCCCCCCAACAACCCGTTCTTAGAACCGCCCCGCGTCCCGTTCCACGGCCCAGATGCGACCATCTTGTCGCCCTGGGCACGCATCCCCCCCAGCGTTCGCTCCTGTCCCCCTTCACCGGCTCCATCGGTGACGACCTGGGGCGGACGACCGTCATCTCCCCCCGACGACCCACACGCGTCTGACTCGATCCATGCGGACAAGTCTTTCCTACCTTCCGTTCCTGATCGCGGCATCCGTCGCATGCCAAGGCACCGACCCCAGCGTCTCCACCGATGCCGTCGCGCAGTCCGCGACGTCGGAGTCCGGTGACCTCTTCACGTCCAACGTCGCCGCTGCCGCGGGCGAGGACGCTGACTTCGCGCTGGCCGCCAACGTGGTCGCCCAGGAGGGCGACGACGGCGCCGACGCGAGCATCGACACGGCGCTCCTGCGGATGCAGAAGAGCAAGGTGCTGTCCGAGCAGTTCGCCGCACGGGCTGACGAGGCGCTGAGCCGGTCGGACCTCCAGGGAGCCCTCGTGCTCTACTCGGAGGCGGTTCAGATGGACCCGGCCAACCAGGCGGCCCGTGAGGGGTTCCGCAAGGTCGAGGCCATGATGGGTGACCCCCTCGCCGCGGGCGCCGAGGCGTTCGCCTCCGAGGCGGACCGCTACCTCGTCAAGCAGACGATCACCCGCGCCCGCGCCGAGGAGTGGGACGCCAAGGGCGAGGCCGCCATGCGCGCCGGCGACTACGACCGCGCCATCGAGAGCTTCCGTCAGGCGGAGACCATCCTCCGCATCGACCCGCTCATCGCGACCAACTCCCTCGATGAGCGGCTCGTGAGCAACAAGCTGAAGGAGGCCATCCTCCTCCGCGACGAGGCCGAGCAGCTCGAGATCGCCCAGCAGCGCTCCGCCGCCGCCGAGGAGGCCGCCCGCAAGGAGGCCGCCGAGCGCGACCGCGTGCGTAACAAGCTGAGCAGCTACTACGAGCGCGCCAACTCCGCCTTCATGGCCGAGAACTACGACGAGGCCGCCAAGTTCGCCCAGCTCATCCTCGTGGCCGACCCCGGCAGCGAGGCCGCGCAGGAGCTCCTCGAGACCTCCCGCGCCGCCGGGCACGCGAAGGTCGACGAGCGCCAGCGCCGCGACTACCGCGAGGAGTGGCTCCGCACGTTCGACGACCTGCGGACCATGGATCTCCCCCAGACCCAGCCCCTGGTCTTCGACCTGGACCGCTGGAAGGAGGTCAGCACCCGCCGCTCCTTCTCGAGCATGCAGATCGAGTCCGCGGACGACCCCGAGCGCGCCGCCGTGCTCGAGCGCCTGAACCAGACCGTGGTCCCGGCTCGCTTCGGCGACGAGGACGGTCCCGCCGCGCTCTCCAGCGTCGCGAACTTCCTCCAGGCCCAGAGCGGCGTCAACTTCCAGATCAGCTCGCTCGTGTACGACGAGATCGGTGAGGACGAGGTCGCCGTCGACCTCGACGTCTCCGACCGCAGCGTCACCCAGATCCTCGACATGATCGCCCTGCTCACCGAGGGCATGAGCTGGAAGATCGAGGACGGTGTCGTGCTGTTCGTCACCGACGGCGAGATGACCGGCGGTCAGGTCAACGCGACGTACTCCGTCGCCGACCTCGTGACCCCGATCCCGGACTACCCCGGGCCGGACATCAACATCTCCCCCTCCGACGGCCTCCCCATCCCGGACGAGGACCTCCCGGAGCGCGAGGCCAACGTGATCGGCACCAGCGAGCTCGAGGAGCTGATCATGAACAACATCGCCCCGGAGAGCTGGGGCGACGATCCGGCCAACTCGATCCGTGTCACGGAGAAGGGCACCCTCGTGGTGAGCCAGACCCCCGAGGTCCAGGGCAAGATCAAGGAGCTCCTCGACGACCTCCGCGAGTCCACGGGCATCCTGGTCGACATCCAGGCGCGCTTCATGCGCGTCGAGGACAGCTTCCTCGAGGACATCGGCGTCGACTTCCGCGGCCTCGGCCTTCCGGGCCCCGGCCCGAACGGCGTCGAGTTCAACGACTTCGGCGACGGCTCCTCCGAGTTCGGCGACGTGATCGGGCGCACCAGCGACGTCGGCGCCTACTTCGACGACGGCCCCGACGGCAGCTACCGCGGCCGGGTCGAGGACCTGTACGACTCCCAGCTCGGCTCGGACAACTTCCAGGCCTCCGGCGGACTCTCGTTCCAGTGGGCGTTCCTCAACGACCTCCAGCTGGAGCTCATCCTGCGCGCGGTCTCCAAGAGCGAGCGCAAGGAGACGGTGGTCGCGCCGCGGCTGCTCGTGAACAACGGCGCCCGGGCCAACATCTCGGTGCTCAACCAGGTCGCCTACGTCTCCGACTTCGACGTCCAGATCGCCCAGGCCGCGTCCATCGCGGACCCGATCATCAACGTCATCCAGGACGGCGTGGTTCTCGACGTGCGACCGGTGGTCTCCGCGGATCGCCGCTTCATCACCCTCGAGCTGCGCCCGACCATCGCCAAGCTGAAGCGCCCGATCGAGGACAAGCCGACCACCCTCGGCACCCAGA
>CAZEFP010000582.1:493-2753 GCA_964511565.1 uncultured Planctomycetaceae bacterium | reverse complement strand
CAGTACCGCTTCCAGCTGCCCGCCGAGCCGGCGTACTTGGAGACGCTGCGCTCGAGAAGCGGGCCCTCCGGTGTGAGCAAGCACAGGCTCTCGTCCATACCCAGGGGATCGAGGATCCGGGCCTGGATGAACGCCTCCGCCGGCTGGCCGCTCACGACTTCGATCAGCGCGGTGAGGGTGTCCGTTCCCTGGTCGCTGTAACGGAATCCTGTCCCTGGCTCGAACTCCAGCTCGGACGCTCCGCCGAGGTCTGCCACCGCTCGCACGCTCGTCAGCTCGCGCGGGTTCGCGGCCATGATCTCCGACATGGGCAGGCCGCTGGTGTGCTGCAGGAGCTGCTGCACGGTGATGCCCCGCTTGCCGTCGACGTCGAATGCGGGGAGGTACTCCGCGACCCGGTCCCTCAGCTTGAGGGCCCGGTCCTCCACCAGCTGGTGGATCGCGACCCCCACCAGGGGCTTGGTCATGGACCGCACGCAGAAGAGCGACCCCACCTCCATGGGGAGCGCCTCTTCGCGATCTCTCCAGCCGTGAGCGCGGTGCAGAACGGTTCGCCCGTTGCGGATCACCATCAGCTCGGCCCCGACCACCTCCTCCTCCGTGACCAGCCGCGCCACGAGCGCATCGAGGGACTCGAGCCCCTCGGGGGAGAGTCCCTCTGCCAGGGCCGTGGACACCGGGAAGCGGCCCTCGGCGGCCTGGTCCTGGGGCGCTGCAGAGCCAGAGGAGGCGAGGAGGACGGTCGCGGAGAGGGCAGCGAGGAGCCGATGAAGCATGGGGAAGGGGTGCGGTGCGCGGCCGGGCCGCGAGGGGAAGGGCGCCCGGGCGAACAGCGGGGGACTGAAGCGAGCGGCGGGCGAAGCCGGAGTCTCGCAGAAGCGCGACCGGCAAGGGGCGCCCGCTTGCTGGGAAGGACACCCGTCGGCTTTCAGTGGGGCCCCCGGTCCGCTGGCGGTCCACCCCCCCCACCTCCCAAGTCGTCCGTGCCCGCAAGCACAGGGCCGCTGGCCCGAGCTAGGCGCTCCGCCCCGCGGGTAGATCCACGAGCACAGGTCCGGGGCCGGGGAGCGCCGCGATCCCGAGCGCCGCGCGGAGGACCGCACGCTGCCGCTCCGCGTCGCCGGGTGTATCCAGGGGGTATCCGTGGGGGAAGGGCACGCAGAGCGCCCGCGGCGGCCGGACCCTCTCCGCCACGCTGCGCAGGAGCTGGAGCGCCACGGTGACGATGCCGTGCCGTTCGAGCTCGGCGGCGACCAGACCCACGGTCTGGTTGCACATGGGTCAGACCGGTACCAGCAGCGCCACGTCCACCTGGTCCTCCACGAACCGGGCGGCGATCTCGGGGGCGGCCTCCTTCACCAGCCGTCCCGTGGCGGTGATGGACCCCATGCAGGAGGCATGGTTCGGCGCCACGGCCCCGACCTCCCCCGCCGCCGCCAGCTCACGCAGCCGCCCGAGGGGAAAGGCGAGCTCGGGGTCCGAGTTCATCCCGCCATGGTCGAACGAGTCGGAGCGGTGCCCGTCGATGAGCGCGGCCCCGTCCGCGTCGGCCGGGATCCTGCGCCATGAGCTGTCGCCCCCGCGCAGGGTCCCGTCGAAGGGGGTCATTCCGGGGAGGACGAATCCTGCGCTGGAGACGAGCCCGACCGTGCACTCCCCCATGGGCCGGGGCAGCGCCGCGTACGGGACCGGGTCGATCCGCCGCCACCGGTAGCCCCGTAGGAAGACCCGGACGGAAAGGGAAAGCTCGGAGACGGTCGCCATGGGGCGAGCCTAGCAGGGCCCGTTCCGGGCACCTCGGGTGGCGCGCGAAGCCGACATCCCACACCTCCAGTTCCATGGAGCTTCGAAGCTGATGCTCGGGCGGCAGCACGGGGACACCCGGGCTCGCTCGACCACCTTGGCCCCGTCAGCGAAGGGACGGGGCGCAAGGGCGGGCCCCCAGGACCGAGTTGGCGTCCCCTGGACCGGCGCCCCACCACGACGCAAGACGCTCACCTGAAGCCACTTACGACCCCACGAGCCCGCTCCACTGCAGAGATCGCGACCCGAGGTCGACACGACACTTGCTCGATTGATAGATTGTCTTAGTCAATGAGCGAGACCCCCGACTGCAATCACGACTCCGCGACCTCTCCCGCGGTCTCCCCGGAAGGGGTGCTCGAGCGGGCGGCGGCCATCCTCCGCGCGGCGGGGGACCCTGGTCGACTGCGCCTCCTGGAGCTCCTCCGCTCGGGGGAACGCTGCGTCACGGAGCTCG
>CAZEFP010000582.1:0-483 GCA_964511565.1 uncultured Planctomycetaceae bacterium | reverse complement strand
GCTGACTTCACGGGCGACTCGCTGTCCACCATCTCGGCCAGGCTGCGCGTGCTCAGAAGCGAGCGCCTCCTGACCCGCAGGCGCGACGGCAAGCACCAGTACTACTCCCTCGCCGACCACCACATCGACGAGCTACTCCAGGGCGTGTTCGAGCACGCCGCCGAAGAGGAACCAAAGTGAACTGCAACAAGCACGAGAACCACGACCACGAGCACGGACCCAACTGCGGACACACCGGCGTCAAGCACGGGGACCACGTGGACTACCTCCACGACGGTCACATGCACCACCCCCACGACGGTCACGTGGACGAGCACAGCATCGAGGTGACCGCCCAGAACCCCGCCGACTGCACGCCCGAGCACTCGTGCGGCACCCACGACGCCTCCCATGTGCACGGCCCCGGCTGCGGGCATGAGGCGGTCCCCCACGGCGATCACGTGGACTACCTGGTCGACGGTCACCTGCACCACCCGCACGGGG
>CAZEFP010000581.1:0-2755 GCA_964511565.1 uncultured Planctomycetaceae bacterium | reverse complement strand
CGCGCGCACCTCTACTCCGTCGCCAAGCGCGAGGAGGGCCTCGAGGTCAGCGAGGCGTGGACCGCCCGCGCCCAGGCCTACATGACCTCCCCCGTCGTCGTGGGGAGCCACGCCTTCCTCTTCCTGCGCAGCAACCGCTTCACCTGCGTGGGCCTGGAGGAGGGCACCGATGGCTGGGTCTCCGGTCCGACGGGCGACGAGTACTGGTCGCTGGTGGCCCAGGGCAAGCGCATCCTGGCCCTGGCCAACACCGGGTCCCTGCGCCTCATCAACGCGAACCCCGCCGAGTACGACGTGGCTGGCCAGGTGGACCTCGTGGAGGGCCCGAGCTGGGGTCACCTCGCGGTGACCGCGCCGGTCGAGGGGGAGGAGGGCACGATGATCTTCGTGCGCGCCCAGAACTCCCTGCACGCCTTCAGCTGGAAGTGATGCCGCGGCCCCCGGGCCCCCCGACCCCATGATCCTCTCCCTCCTCATCGCGGCGCCCGCCGCGCTCACGTCCCTCCAGGACGCCACCTGGCCCTCCTTCCGCGGTCCCTCCGGGAACGGGGTCGTCGCGGCCCACCCGCTGCGCTGGAACGACGAGGAGAACCTCGCGTGGAAGGTCGAGGTGCCCGGCGGTGGCTGGTCCTCCCCCGTGGTCGTCGAGGACCGGGTCTTCATCACCACGGCGGTGCAGCCGGACAAGGAGGGCGGCGGTCGCCCCCTCGGCTTCATGGGCGGCGTGCGCATGCCCGAGAGCCGCGGTGGAGGCGCGAAGGCCCCCGAGAAGCCCATGTCCTTTCAGGTCCGGGCCTACTCCTTGAAGAGCGGCGAGCAGGTGTTCGAGAAGGAGCTCGCCAGCCGGGCCCCGGCCCACGGCATCCACCCCTGCAACACCTACGCCACCGAGTCCCCCGCCACCGACGGCGAGCGGGTGGTCTGCTACTTCGGCGCCATCGGGCTGGTGGCCTGCGTGGACCTCGAGGGCGAGCTCATCTGGGAGCAGGAGCTCGGCATGTTCGAGACCAACGCCGACTTCGGCACCGGCAGCGCGGTGGCCATCGGCGGCGGCAACGTCTTCATCCAGAACGACAACAACGAGTCGAGCTTCGTGGTCGCCTTCAGCATGGAGGACGGCAAGCAGGCCTGGCGCGTGGAGCGGCCGAAGGGCACCGCCTGGGCCAGCCCCACCATGTGGACCCACGGGGACGCCACGGACCTGGTGGTCTGCGGCCCCGACTCGGTGACTGGCTACGCGCCCGCCAGCGGCGAGCTCCGCTGGCGCGTCGAGGGCATCGGCGGCACGTTCAGCGCCTCGGCGGCGGCCTCCGGCGACCGCCTGATCTTCGGCAACAGCGCCCAGATGCGCCGCGGCCCCCTGATCGCCATCGACGCCACCGTGGACGGCGTGGTGGACGTGGACGCGGAGGGCGAGGAGAGCCCCGTGCTCTGGAACATCGGCCGCGCCGGCCCGGGCTTCTCGTCGCCCGTGACGGTCAACGGCCTCGTGTGGGTCGCCAACTCCCAGGGCATCCTGACCTGCCGCGACGCGGCCACGGGCGAGGAGCTCTACGACGAGCGGCTCCCCGGCCTGCGGAACGTGGTGTCCTGCCCGTGGACCGACGGCGAGCACGTGTTCGTCCTCTCGGAGGGCGGCACGACCGTGGCCGTGAAGGCGGCCCGGGAGTTCGAGGTCGTGGCCACCAACGAGGTGGACGGGATCTTCTGGGGGACGCCGTCGGCGGCGGCGGGCAGCCTGCTCCTGCGCAGCGCCGATTCACTCATCTGCGTCCGCGCCAAGGACTGATCCAACCGCCGGGGGGTTCCTCAGGGGCGCGGCGCGAGGCGCGTGCCTCCGCCGGGGTCGCGCCCGACGAGGACGTCGAGGGTCCCGGTGACCGCTGAGGCGCAGAGCGCCGCGTAGGTCCGGCCCGTGAGCGCCGCCACGTGGGGCGTGACGATGACGCCGGGGTGCCGCAGGAGCGGGTCGTCGGACGGCGGCGGCTCGGGGTCGAAGCCGTCCACGGCATAGACCGCCACGTGCTCCGCCTCGAGGGCCGAGAGCATGGCGTTCCGCTCGACCACGCCGGGCCTCGCCGTGTTGACCACGACGGCGCCGGGGGCGAGCAGGGCGAGCCGGTCGGTGTTCATGAGCCCGCGGGTGTCGTCGTCGAGGGCCACGTGGAGGCTGACCACCTCGGCGCCTGTGAGGGCGCGGTCGAGGTCCGCCTCGAAGCCGTCCACCCCGCGGAGGGAGCGGTTCCAAGCGGTCACCTCGGCGCCCAGCGCGACCATGAGGGCGCGGGTCCGCTCGCCGATGGCGCCGAGCCCGACCACGGTCACCCGCGAGCCGGCCAGGGACTCCCCGCCGAACCGGTTCCTGTCCTCCCAGCGCCCGTCGCGGGCGGACCTGGCGCTGGACACGACCTCCCGGCGGGCGGCGAGGGCCAGGGCGAGGGCGTGCTCGGAGACCGTCTCGGTCAGGGCGTTCGGGACGTGCACCACGGCGACCCCGCGGGCGGCGGCGGCGTCCCGGTCGACGTTGTCCAGGCCGACCCCCGCGCGGGTCACGACCTTGAGGGCGGGGCAGCGCGCGAGCAGCGCCTCGGTCACCTGCCCTCTGCCGCGGGTGACGATGGCCTCCACCTCGGCCAGGACGGCGTCGTCCACGGGGGCATCGGGCGCCTCGAGGGCCACGACGTGGGCGTCCGCATCCAGCGCGGCGCGGGCCGCGGGGTGCAGGGACTCGAGCAGCAGGACCTTGGGCACGGCG
>CAZEFP010000580.1:0-2757 GCA_964511565.1 uncultured Planctomycetaceae bacterium | reverse complement strand
GGGTCGCGATGGGGACGTTGAGCAGCATCACGGTCGCCGCGGTCTGCACCCCGCAGCGCCGGAACGCCGCGAAGTAGAGGGTGTCGGAGATGGCGAAGCCGAGCAGCCCCGACCCGAAGAGCCAGAGCCATGCGTCCCCCACCGGCCAGCGGCCGTTCCCGGCGAGGGCGAGGACCAAAAAACAGCCAGCCGCCACCCCGTTCTTGAACAGGTTGGCGGCAGCGGGGCTGACGTCGCCGCGTGCGAGGACGCGGCTGATGGAGATCGAGGCGACCGCCCAGCTAGCGGCAGCGGCGAGGGCGCAGGTGAGCGCAGCGGTGGACACGCTCGTCGGCGCCTCGATCAGCTCTTGGCTTCGCTCTCGCCCTTCTCGGCCTTCGAGAGGACGACACCCTTGCGGGCGTCCTTACGGGCGAGCAGGTACTTGCCCGACCCCATGCCGATCTTGCGGACACGACGGCGGCCTCGGGTGGGTCCGCCTGCTTTGAACTGTGACTTGGCCATAGCTAAGAACCGCCGCCCCGGGGCATCCGGGGCGATCGCGGCCAAAGAGAGTAGGAAGGGGGCCGTCCCGTGTCGAGGGTCCTCGGGCTGGAAGATCCCAGGCCGTAGACTGGGGGGATGAGCGGTCGGCGCATCTTCATCGGGGACCTCCAGGGGTGCAGGGAGGAGTTCGAGGCCCTGCTCTCCCGGGTGGGCTACGACCCCGCCACAGACTCCCTGCACCCCGTCGGGGACCTCGTGAACCGGGGTCCGGACTCCGTGGGGTGCGTCCGGCTGTGCCGGGACCTGGGGGCCGAACCGGTCCTGGGCAACCACGATGTCCACATGCTGCGGCAGTGGCACGACCCCTCCTGGAGGGGCCGCCGGGCCGCCCTGGAGGCGCTCCTCGCCGCCCCGGACGGCGAGAACCTGCTGGCCTGGCTGGAGCAGCAACCCCTGGTGCGCGGCTGGGCGGACGTGGTCTGCCTGCACGCGGGGGTCCACCCGGCCTGGGCGGACCCGGTGGCGCACCTGGAGGGCCGGGACCTGCTCGACGCCGGGGACGCCGCCGTGGAGTTCGCGCTCCGCGCCCGCCACTGCGACGCGAGGGGGGCCCAGCCGACCAGCGACTGGCCGCCCCCGGGAGACCCGTTCCGGCCCTGGGACCACTTCTGGCGCGCGAGGACCGGGGAGCCCCGCACCGTGGTCTTCGGCCATTGGGCCCGGCGCGGTCTCGTCGAGCTCGAGCGTACCCGGGGGCTGGACACGGGCTGCGTCTACGGCGGAGAGCTCACCGCCTGGATTCCCGAGGAGGACCGCCTCGTGAGCGTGGCCGCGCGGAAGCGGTGGCACGGCGGGTCATGAGCACGACGGCCGGGCGAGGCGGCGGGCGTTACGAGGACCTCGACTGGTACGAGGCGCCGGAGCACTACGACGCGATCTACGACGTGGACACCGCAAGGGAGGCGGACTTCCTCGAGGCCGTGCACCGGGAGCACGCGACCCCTGGACGGGGCCGGCGAGTCCTGGAGCCCGCCTGCGGATCCGGGCGGCTGCTCGCCGCCATGGCGGAGAGGGGCTGGAGGGTGCGCGGCTTCGACCTGGGCCCCGCGATGGTGCGGTTCAGCAGGGAGCGGCTGCGGGCGGCCGGCCTCCAGGGGACCGTCGTCCCCGGTGACATGACCGCCTTCGAGGCGCCAGGCCGATTCGACCTCGCCCACTGCCTCGTGAGCACGTTCAAGTACCTGCTCACCGAACGCCAGGCCCGCGCCCACCTCCGCGCGGTGGCGCGCGCGCTGCGGCCGGGGGGGGTCTACGCCCTCGGCTTCCACCTTTCCCGTTACGGCACCTCGCGCAAGGCGCACGAGCGGTGGACCGTCGAACGGGAGGGAACCACCATCGACTGCACGGTCACCACCTGGCCCCCTGACCGCGCCCGCCGGCGGGAGCGCGTCGAGGCCCGCATGCGAGTGATCGAGGGTGGCGAGGAGCGGCGCTCACGAACCGCCTGGACGTTCCGCACCTACGACGCCCAGCAGGTCCGGTCACTGCTCGGCGGCGTCCCCGAGCTCGAACACGCAGGCACCTACGACTTCCACTACGAGATCGACGAGCCGCAGGTCCTGAGCGACCGCCAGTTCGACACCCTCCTCGTCCTGCGACGGCGCCCCTGATCGAATCCCCATCATCGAGTGGAGCACACGTGGCTCAGCAAGGCTCGCAGCCTCGCCACGCTCCCCCTTCGCCGCGGCCTGGGGATGGATCCGCGGATCGAGACGCCCACCGGGGATCCCCGCACGCCGGTGGGATCGACGGGGTATCGAACCGAGCCCGGTCGAGTTTTGTCCCGCCAGAGGCGCCCCCATGAATGAACGGATTGCGAAACTCCGTCATGCCCTCGCCTCGCTTCTTCCAGCTCATCGTCCCCGGGGTGCTCCTCTCGATCGCCGCCTCCTGCACGGGCAACGCATCCCCGGAAGCCTCGATCCGTCCGCTGGGCTTCGGGCGCATCCCCTTCGATGCGCTTCCGGCCTCCGTCGACGAGGCGGAGATCCTGGTGAGCCTCGGATACGACGACCCCACCTTCCCCTGGAAGGGAGTGGCCCGAGGGGGCGTCGAGCTCGGGGAGGTCCCTGCGCCGTCCCCTGGCTCGGCGCCGCTCGAAGGAATGGCCCTGACCGGGCGGAAGGAGACGAAGGCGATCGAGGGCCCGATCCCCCCCGCAAGCGCAGGGTTCAACGAGCTCGTCGTGGAGGCCACCGCGTCCGATGGGCC
>CAZEFP010000579.1:0-2766 GCA_964511565.1 uncultured Planctomycetaceae bacterium | reverse complement strand
GCCCTGGGAACAGCAGCGCGTCCGCTATGGCCGCGCGGTCGTCGCCTGGGGGCGGCGTCAGGGATTGCCGAGCGCTCAACTATCGGGATCTTTCCACCAAAGGGCGGTCGGGGGCGTCCGGCTTCGACGCCTCGTCGAAAGTTGGGGTATTGTGGAAGTATCGCGGCCCAATTCACCTTCCCTTGACGGATGGGTGAGAGGCGGGCGGTGCCGAGGCGTGGCCTTGGTGCCCGGGCTGGTGGAGCCGCTATCCCTGCCAAGTCAGGCTCGACATGGATCAGCCCTCGAATTCGGGATCTTCCCACCCGCGCGCGGCGGCCCCCTTGGATGGGGTGGGAGAGGGTGCAGGGGAGCGGGTTTGTCGGAGTCAGGCACCGGCTCGGGGGGTCGAGCGGTGGGCCTCGAGGCGGGCGCGGCGGAGGGTCGGGTATCGGATCGGGGCCACGGTGGGGGCGGTGTTCCTGGCGGTGTGCTCCTGGGGGGACGACGGGCAGGTGCTGGCCAAGGGGCCAGCGAATCCTGGGCATGGGGCGTTGGAGTGCGCGGACTGTCATGACTCGGCGCCGGGGACGGTGCGGCAGCAGGTGCAGGCCGCGGTGGCGTTCGGGCTGGGGCTGCGGGAGACGGCGCCGGCGATCGGGCGGCTGCCGGTGACGAATCGGATCTGCCTCGACTGCCACGAGCGGGAGGAGGACCACCACCCCACCCACGTGTTCACTCAGCCCAAATACGCGGACGAGCGGGAGGAGATCGCGGCGCACCTGTGCATCACCTGCCACCGCGAGCACAGCGGGCGGCACGTGGAGAACACCGGGCAGTTCTGCGTGACGTGCCACTCGGGGATGGAGGTGCGGGAGGATCGGATCGTGCCGACCCACGCGGCCCTGGCGGCGGAGGAGCGGTGGGACACCTGCCTGCGCTGTCACGACTTCCATGGGAACCACCACCACGAGTGGCCTGAGTCGCTGGAGGAGGCGTTCGGGGGCCGGGAGGTCCTTCGCCACCTGGACAGCGGGACGCCTATGTACGGAGAGAAACGGGAACCGGCGCGGACGTCGCGCGACCGATAGGGTCAGGGTGCTTCTGATGTTTGTCCGAGCCTCCGTCCTCCTCGGCCTCGCGGCCCTCTGCATCTACCTCTTCGTGACGGCGCCGCCGCCGCTGGAGGAGGAGGGCGCGGTGGAGGCCTCGGTGCCCATCGAGGAGGCCTTCGCGGTGCTGGCGCGGGAAAACGACGTCGCGCGGACGCTGTGGACCCGCGAGATCGTGGGCGCGGGCAAGAAGGTGGGCCTGAGCTTCGCCGAGGACTGGGAGGACGACGGGGTGGACGCGGGGCCGCTGCCGGCGCTCTTCCTCAAGGAGACCTCCCGGCAGCTCAACCGCAAGCCGGCGCCCCTGGCGCTCTTCCTCGGCTCCGACGCGCCGATCGTCGAGGGGAACCGCTTCGAGGGACAGCAGGCCGAGGAGTTCGCCGAGCTGCGCGCCACGGGCGACCCGCAGTTCTTCCTGGACCCCGAGCTCGGACTGCAGACGGCGATGTTCCCCGACGTCGCCGGCGCGGACGCCTGCGTGACCTGTCACAACGCCCACGTGGACTCGCCCCGGGACGACTGGGCGCGGGGCGACGTGATGGGGGCGACGACCTGGACCTACCCCGAGGCCACCATCTCCCTCGACCGGCTCGTGGAGCTGATGGACGTCTACCGCGAGTGCACGCGCCTCGCCTACGAGCGCTACCTCGCCAAGGCCGCGACCTTCGAGGAGCCGCCCCCCGTGGGGGACCGCTGGCCCCGGGACGGTGAGCGTGTCCTCCCGAGCGCGGACGTCTTCATGGAGGAGATCGAGCGCAGCGTCTCCCGGGACACCGTCGCGTCGCTCATCGGCCTCGTCAGGTCGCGCCGCTGATCGTGCGCTACCCCGCCCACACGAGGCGCCCGATCTTCTGGGGCACCGTCGCGCTGGTCCTCGCGCTGCTGCCCTTCCTGGGCGTGCCCACGCCCGAGGGCCTGCGGCAGATCTACGCGGACCCCACCTACCGCGTGGTGACCGGCTTCGCCCTCACCGTCCTCGTCGCGTTCCAGTGGGCCTACGTGGTCCTGCGGCGGCGCCCGGGGACCGACCTGAAGGCGCTGCTGGTCCAGCACCTCTGGATCGGCGCGGCGGCGCCGATCCTGCTGATGATCCACGCCCTGTCCTCGGGCTACGGCTACCAGGCCGCGCTCGTCTGGGTCTTCCTCGCGAACTGCGTCCTCGGCCTGCTCAGCCCACGGATCCCAGGGCGTCAGCTCCGAGGCCTGGAGCGTCTCTGGCTCCCGCTCCACATCGCGGGCTCCATCAGCGTCGTCGCGCTGATCGCCATCCACGTGGTGGTCGTGACGCGCTACCACTGAGCGGCGCCGCCGATCAGCCGCCGAGGAACAGGTCGAGGACGCTGTCGGCGGTGCTGACCGTCTTCTTGAAGAACTCCGTGTAGCCGCAGTCTCCGCACGTGATGTGGGTGAAGCGCTGGTTCTGGATGTCGAAGAAGCGGGAGAGGCCGTCGCCCGTGGTGCGGATGACGCCGTGATCGAAGTGGCGGCACTGGCACTTTGGACACTCGTACTGATGGCGCTCTTGGGGCATGGGGGCTCCGTCTTGGGTTGGATTCGCGTCGGGCCGGGGGCGGGCACGCCTCGCTGGCCCGGGGTCATTACGGGGCAGCCGCGAGGTTATTCACGGCCGGGCAAGGGGCCCCTGGGGGCCGCCGGGGCCCGTTCGCCCCCTTGG
>CAZEFP010000578.1:0-2773 GCA_964511565.1 uncultured Planctomycetaceae bacterium | reverse complement strand
GGTCGGCCTCGGTGAAGCCGAGGTGGACGTGCTGGAGCCGGTCGCGCACCCACTCCTCCCCGTGGGCGAGGAGGTCGAGCACGAGCAGCTGGCCGCCGGGCCGCAGGATGCGGCGCGCCTCGCGCAGGGCCTGGCCAGGATCGTGGGCGTGGTGCAGGGCCTGGCTCAGGACCGCCACGTCGTAGGAGTCCGACTCGAGCGGCAGGTCCACGATGTCCGCCTCGACCGTGTCCACGTTGGTGATGCCCTTGCCCCTGGCCCGCGACTCGAGCTGACGGAGCATCTCGGGGGAGACGTCCACGGCGGTGACGGACTCGGCCACCTCCGCGAGCATCAGGGTCAGCATCCCGTCGCCGATCCCGAGGTCCACGTAGCGGGCTCGGGGCGCCAGCCGCAGGATCCCGCGGGCGAGGCCCTCCCAGGTCCGCCCGGGCAGCACCTGCTCGTCGAAGGCCGCGGCGACCCGGTCGAAGTAGGAGCGCGACTCCTGGCGCCGCTTCTCCATGGCCGCCTGGTACCCCGCGTCGTCGGCGCGGAACTCGTCGACCAGGTCGGAGTCGTCCAGCACCTGCACGATGAGCGCCAGGGAGCGGCAGGTGCAGAGGCTGTAGAAGCTCCGGCGGCCCGCCTTGCGGTGGGCGAGGACCCCGACCTCCTTCAGGTGGGTGAGCTGGGTGGAGATCCGGCTCTGGCCCATGTTCAGGATCTCCTGGAGCTCCCCGACGGAGAGCTCGCCCTTGCGGAGCAGGTTCAGGATCCGCAGGCGGGTCTCGTCCCCGAGGGTCTTGAGCAGGCGTGAGGTGGTGGAGAGGGCCATCTGCTCAGATCCTAGCATCCATCGAGATATCTTGATGGGTTCTTATCTGAATGAGACGATGGGTCTTTCCCCCTGGGGCGGATGGTCCTCCGCTGCCCGTCCCCCGGTCGTCGGGCCCGCCGAGCCCAGGCGGGTTGCCGAGACCGACCTACAGGGAGCTGGCGGTGCCCGCCGGGGCAGGCAGCGCCGCTCGGATGAGCTCCGTGGCGCCGTCCACCCACGCGGTGTGGGTGTTGAGGGACGGGATGAGCACGAGCCGCTCGCCGCCGGCCTCCTCGAAGTCCTCCCGCGCCCGGATCCCGATCTCCTCGATGGTCTCGAGGCAGTCCGCCACGAACGAGGGGCAGAACACGGCGACCCGCTTGGCGCCGGCCTTCGCCAGCTCGGGGACCACCTTGTCGGTGTAGGGGGTCAGCCACGGGGTGCGGCCGAGCCGGGACTGGAAGGCCGTGGAGTAGGTGCCCTCCTCGAGCCCGAGGGCCTTCACCACGGCGCGCGTGGTGGCGTAGCAGTGGGCGCTGTAGCACTGGCGATTGGCCGCGCAGATGGACTGGCAGCAGTCCGGCGTCTTGAGGCAGTGGCTCCCGGTGTCGTCGCTCTTGGTGACGTGGCGCTCGGGGACGCCGTGGTAGCTGAAGAGCACGTGGTCGGCGTCCAGCTCCTCGAGCACGGGCCGCGCCACGGCCGCGAAGGCCTCCACGAACTGGGGCGCGTCGTAGAAGGGCGGCACCACGCGAATGAAGGGCGTGTTCCACAGCTTGCCGGCCTGGCGGTAGACCTCCTCCACCGCGGAGCCCGTGGAGCTCGAGGCGTACTGTGGGAACAGCGGCATCATCACCACCTCGTCGCAGCCCCGGGCCGCGAGCTCCTTGAGCCCTGCTTCAACGGACGGGTTGCCATAGCGCATGGCGAGGACCACCTCGGCCTCGGGGAGGCGCTCCTGGACCCCCGCCGCCAGGGCCTTGCCGTGGACGAGGAGCGGCGAGCCCTCCTCGGTCCAGACCTCCCGGTAGGCCTCCGCGGACTTGCGCGGCCGCAGGGGCAGGATGATCAGGTTGAGCAGGGCGGCCCGGCCGATGGGATTGATGTCCAGGACACGCGGGTCGGAGAGGAACTGCCGGAGGTAGCGGCGGACCTCGGGGGTCTGGGGCGCGTCCGGAGTGCCGAGGTTCACCAGGAGAACGCCCGGGCGGCCGTGTTGGGTTCCGTGCTCTTTCATGGAGGGGGGAGGCTCGACGACCGCGAACTCTCTCGCAAGTCTCGATACGCTTCCGTGGACCGGATTCGCGCGACCGCCTCCCCTGGAGGCTGAATCCTCTCCCCGATGAACGCCGCCGAACAGACTGCCGCAGGCCCCGATGGGGGGGATCCCTCCCCCCCGTCGTCAGGGAGCCGGCGGTCCCGTTGGCCGCGGCGGGTCACGGCGCTGGCCTTGCTCCTCGGCGCGGCCCTGCTCATCGGGCCGCCCCTGGCCGGGGGCTGGCTGCGGGGGGAGTTCGAGCGCCTCGCCTCCGCCGAGATCCAAGGAGAGGTCACGCTCGAGGGCCTGAGCCTCCGGCTCAACGGCAAGATCGACCTGGAGGGCCTGCGGGTCGCCGACGAGGCCGGGGAGACCGTGCTCTTCTCACCCCGCGGGATGATCGACGTGGGCCTTCGGTCGTGGCTCACCGGCCGCAAGGACCTGGCCGTGCACGTGTACGGGTCGGAGCTGGACCTTGTCCGCGACGGGCAGGGCGGCTGGAACGTGGAGCGGCTCGTGGCCTCCGACCCGGCGGCGGACTCGGACGGTCCTAGCCCTGACGCTCCCGGCGAAGGGTCCCCCTCCGGGGCCGACATGCCCGCGCCGCGCCGCCGGCCGCTGGACCTCCACGGCCGGATCGAGTTCGCGGACTGCACTGTGGTCGTGCGCTCCCCGGAGAGCGCGCTGCAGCTGGCGGACGTCACCTTCACCGTCGG
>CAZEFP010000577.1:0-2779 GCA_964511565.1 uncultured Planctomycetaceae bacterium | reverse complement strand
ACCTCCCCTTCACCATCCTCGAGGGCAAGTCCAAGGCCGAGTGCGAGGAGGCGGGCCCCATCCTGCGGGTCCAGAACCTGACCGGGCACCGGGTCCCGGGGCTGGTCGATCGTGAGCTGACCCTGGAGGTGCGCGCGTTCGACGAGGCTGGTCGGGAGCTGGCGCGGACCGAGCGGGCCTTCGATCACCGCTCCTACCTGCCCGTCGACCGCGAGGTGGAGGTCCCCCTGGAGGCCCCCCGGGCCACGCACATCGAGGTCCGGGGCCGGCACCGAGCGCCCGGAATCCCCAAGGGGGTCTGGTTCCTGGAGCGCTCCTTCGCCCGGCCCGGTCAATCGACCCCGGACTGACCGCCCGGGGCGGCTCCAGGCACGGGAGGCCGCCCATTGAGGTCCCACCAAGGGTCGCCCGGGGGAGCCACCTCGATCCGGGACGAAGAACGCCCCCCGACCCAAGGGTCGGGGGGCGCCGCTTCGCTCCTCCGTGGCTCGCGATCCCCCGCGAACACGAAGGCTCCATCTTCCTTCCTGTTATTCCTGGTCAGCTCCCGGCGGCCCTGCTGCTGCTGGGGCCGGTGCTGTCCTGCAAGGAGTACGACGCTCCGCGGCGAGCACTACCCACCGATCGTGCAAAACCCCTGTGGAGTGGTCTCGGTGCCTCTGAACGGGGCTCCTGGAGCCCTGGGAGCGGGGTTCACGGGGGTCGAGGACACCGCGGACGGCCGCGAGGGCCGACAGGCGGGGCAGCAGGGCGCCGGCACCGCTCCACCCGCATCGCATAGCGTATAGGGCCACATGCCTGAGCGGGCGTACGCGGACCCAGCCGTTTTCCGAGCGAGAGGGATTCGACAGCGAGCTTGCGATGGAGCTGGCCACACCGGACAGTCGCAAACCTCGCCGCTCGCTGCGGTCACCGAGTCGCTGCCCCCTCGCCGCGGCCCCCTCAAGGATCGACGCCATGGACGCCAACGCCACGCCCTTCGACGCCCTCCCCGCTCCCCAGGACCCCACCCGCGATTTGGAGGCGCTGGCTCGGCTCCTGGAGGGTCTGGGCTTCCGCCTCCGGTGGGCCTGCGAGGGCTTGACCGAGGAGGACTGCGCGGCGGAGCCCATCCCCGGCACCTGGTCCATTGGCCAGCAGATCGCGCATGTCGTGGTGCTTGTCCGGTTCGGCCGCCGGGCGTTGGAGGACGGCAAGGCCCCGTGGGAGGGAGAGGACCCCGCGTACAACCACCCAATGGGGCACATGGATGCACTCGAGGAGATCTCGAAGACCATTGACCTCCTCCGCACTTACCCTGAACGCTTGGGGACCTCAACCCTCTCCGCAGGCCCCGAGCATGTCTTCCCGGCCGCGTACTTGGTGAACGGACCCTGGGCAGACGCCCTCACCCACGTGGGGCAGATCATCGTGCTACGCAAGGCGATCGGGAAGCCGGCGCCGGCGGTGCAGCCGTTCCTGGGGCAGCGCCTCTAGAAAGGCGCCGGTAACAAGAGGCCTCCGCCAGGGGGGACTTCGTGCCGGCTCCGAGGCGCCCCGCGCCTCCCGCGCGGCGACCGGTTGGCCCGCCCCTCGAGCTGGCCTCGGGCCAGGTCCCGGGCCCACCGTGCGGCGCAGGGTCGCGGCATGGGCCTAGCCCGTTGCCCACCCAGGGGGAGCGAGTAGACTCTCCGCCCCTCACCCCGCCCCCCCGGGGTGTTCCAAGCCGTCCCTCCACCGCCCATAGAGGCCGGAGGACCGCTCCCAGCTTCCCCAGACCGGCCCGCGCGCCCCCCCCGCGCAGGCCTCCCTACACATGCTTCAGGACTACGCTCCGATCCTCCTCCTGCTGGGGATGGTCGCCGTGTTCGCCGTGGCCAACCTGCTCCTCAGCGAGCTCGTCGGCCGCAAGCGCAAGGTCGTCGGCAAGGGCGGCGCATACGAATGCGGGATGGAGCCCGTGGGCACTGCCCGCCTGCGGCTCTCGATCCACTTCTACCTCACCGCGGTGCTCTTCATCCTCTTCGATGTGGAGGGGATCTTCCTGATGCTCTGGTCCACGGCGGCCAAGAGCTTCCAGGCCGCGGGAGCCGGGGGGCTGGTCTTCGCGGAGATCCTGGTGTTCGTCGCCATGCTGGTCGTGGCGCTCGTGTTCGTCTGGCGCAAGGGAGGTCTCGAATGGGATCGCTGAGAGAGGTGGAGGCCCGCGACGATGAGGCGGGCTTCCTCGCCACCCGAGTGGACGCGCTCCTCAACTGGGGACGCAAGAACAGCCTCTGGCCCATGCCCCTGGGCCGTGCGTGCTGCGGCATCGAGCTGATGGCCATGATCGGGCCGAAGTGCGACATCGCGCGCTTCGGCGCGGAGGCCGCGCGCTTCAGCCCGCGTCAGTGCGACCTGATGATCGTCGCCGGCACGCTGACCTGGAAGATGGCGGAGGCCGCGCGAACGATCTACGACCAGATGCCGGACCCCAAGTGGGTCATCGCCATGGGCGTCTGCTCCTCCAGTGGCGGCATGTACGACAGCTACGCCGTCGTGCAGGGCGTGGACAGCATCCTGCCCGTGGATGTCTATGTGCCCGGCTGCCCGCCGCGGCCGGACGCCGTGATCGACGCGATCCTGAAGCTCCAGAAGAAGATCGAGCGCGAGAGCCCGCTGAAGCGCATCCTCGAGGGTCCCGCCGAGCTGGACGAGTCGGGCACGGGCAGGTTCGTGATGGCGCCCAATGGCGCGGTCAAGACGCGCCGCCTGGGCACCTATGTGTCCGAAGGGGGGCTGAAGGCCGACGAGTACACCG
>CAZEFP010000576.1:0-2779 GCA_964511565.1 uncultured Planctomycetaceae bacterium | reverse complement strand
GGGGTACAAAGACGGAGACCACGCCGAGCGATGAGAGGCGCGAGGGTCGCGCTCGGCTCCCGGCACCGGCGGGGAGCTCAACGGCCTCCGCCGGGGCCCCCCTCCCAGCGCTCCGTGAACTCGAGGACGTCCGCCTCGGAGAGGAGGACCGGCCGATCGAAGCGGGTGTCCAACAAGCGCCAGCTGGCGCCCTCGCGGCTACGGTCGAGCGCGGTCCGGAGGTGGCCCCACTTCAGGTTCACGGGGAGCTCGCCCTCGTGGAGCGGGTGGGGCGGTCGGCCGAAGACCACCCGTCGCCCCTGCTCCAGCTCGATCAGGACGCCCCCCGGCAAGCGCGTCGGCGAGGCCGACCCGGCGGATCGGTCGAAGATTGGCGCGTCCTCCGCCGAGGCGTCGATGACCACTCGACCGAGCTCGCGCAGGTCGTCGGGGCCGAGGTGACGCCACATGGAGTCCGCCACGTCCAGGGCCGCGAGGAGCTCCGGCACCTCCACCTGGTCCCCGGGCCTGACCTGCCCCTGTTCTTTGTCGAGGAGGTCCAGGGGGCCGAGGGCCGGCAGCCACCCACCGTATGCGAGGTGCGGGGTGATCGAGTAGCCGCCCAGCACCGTCCCATCGCTGGCGACGGGGAGGAAGTCGCGTCCCCCAACCCTCACGCAGGCCACGGGCTCCCGGAGCCGAACGGGGAGGTTCAAGCCGTCGGGCCAACGCACCTCCGGGGCGCCGACCTCCTCGATGAACGGCAGCGCCGCCACCCTCGCCGCGAGGGAGGCGATGGCCTCCTCGTCGTCCGCCTCCACCGACTCCGCCTCGAGCAGCAGCCCCTCGAGGTCCTCGAACCACTCGTCGTCGAGCCACGGAGCGTCGGTCTCGAGGCCGTAGCGCGTCACGTCGATCCGGGCGAGACCGCGATCGCGGGCGTCCGCCTCCAGCCAGCGCAGGCCCCCGAGGAGGGCGAGGAAGAGCAGCCCCAGGGGAACCCAGGTGGGCACGCGACCGGCCTCCGAACTCCACGCGCTCCCCTCGCCCCCGGCCGGGCAAGACGCGCGAAGGATCGGAAGCGGCGACTGGACGCTCAACGGCCCGGGGAGGACGAGGGGCGGCCCGGATCACCCGCGCCGCGCTCCGTCTCCGCTCAGTTTCGCGTGGGGGCGAGCTGGGTGTCGATCGTGGCCCCGGGGACCTCGATCGGAACCGCGCTCGGTCCTTCGGACACCGCCTGGGGGCCGAAGTTGCCGCCGGAGCGGCCGCCGAGCCTCTTGGTGGCCTCCTCGATGAACAGGTCGAGGGCGACCTGCATCTCCACCACCTGCTCGCGCGAGAGGGCGACCGCCTTGGCGCCCCCCTGGGAGTGGAGCTCGTGGCCGAGGAGGCGCGAGACGAGCTTGAGCTGCGCCAGGTGGCGCTCGAGGTGAGTTCCGTGTTTGTGCTGTGAATTCATGGTCCCTCCGGGGGCGTGCGGACCCCTGGTCTATCCCATCGGGGGGGTGCGGAACAAGGCCGAGGCGCGAGCTTGATCGGGAAGTCCGGGCGGGGCCCGAGCGGAAGAGAGGCGATCGCCTCGTGCCACGGGCCCCGGGGCGGGCCGGGGCTGGCGCGCAGGGAGCGCCGGGCGAGGGATAGCGGACTCGAAGGTGGCGACCGGCAGAGCCGACCGGCACATTCCACCCAGCGATGTCATCCCACGACCAGAGTCCGCCGCGCGACGAAGCCGGCTCCCCGGGCGGGGATCTCCCCTTCGGATACCTGGGCCCCGAGCCCGAGCCCCAGCGAAGGCCATCCAAACGGGACAGAGAGGACGCTGACGGGGAGCCGTCCGAGGATCGACCGCGTCGAAGGCGGCGCCGCCGCGGCCGCCGCGGGGCCGCTGAAGGGAGCGCGAGCGGTGCAGAGGGGTCCCCCGGGAGCCCAGAGGAGAGCTCCGAGCCCGCGGTGGGCCGCCCCTCCGCGTCTCCGGCCCCTCCGTCCGGGCTCTCCCAGCCTGGGCCCCCTCAGCCGGGGCCCCCTCAGCCTGGATCCCCTCCGCCGGCCCACCCCACCGGCAGCGCCGAGCTCCCGCCCCCCTCCGAGGTCTTCGGCCCGGACGGTCGGGTCGTGGGCTGGAAGGGCTTCCAGCTCTCTCGCTTCCAGCTCCAGGCCGTGGACGCCATCCGCGAGGGTCGCAACGTGCTGGTGTCCGCGCCCACCGGGGCGGGCAAGACGCTGGTGGCGGAGTACGCCATCGAGGTGGCGGTGCGCTCGGGGAAGCGCTGCATCTACACGGCCCCCATCAAGGCCCTGTCGAACCAGAAGTACCGCGACTTCCGCGACGACCCGATGATCGACGTCGGGCTCATGACCGGGGACGTGACGATCCACCAGTCGGCCCGGGTCCTGATCATGACCACGGAGATCCTGCGCAACGCGATCTTCGAGAACCCCCGACTCCTGGACGACGTGGCCTACGTGGTCTTCGACGAGGTGCACTACCTCGACGATCGGGAGCGCGGAACGGTCTGGGAGGAGAGCCTGATCTTCATGCCCCCCAGCGCCCGGGTCATCGCGCTGTCCGCGACCATCGCGAACGTCGAGGAGCTGGGCGCCTGGATGGAGGAGATCCGCCCCCAGGGCGTGGACGTCATCATCGACGACCGCCGCCCCGTGCCCCTGTCCCACTGGGTCCACACTCCCGAGGCCAGCACCTTCGAACCCTCGGGGATCAAGCGCGCCCGCAAGCGCGCCGAGGCCGCTGCTGCGAAGGCGCCCCCGCGTCGGCGCCGCCGTCGTGGCCGAGGCGGAC
>CAZEFP010000575.1:0-2788 GCA_964511565.1 uncultured Planctomycetaceae bacterium | reverse complement strand
GAAGACGGCTGGATCGTAGGCTTCGCCGCCAGGCCCCAGCCAGCCCGTGAAGCTCGCCAGATGAAAGGCCGCGAAGAGGGCCGCGGAGCCGAAGGTGGCGAGAGTGACCGCGCCGAGCCTCGCCGCCGCCGGAACGGCGCCGAGCCACACGAGGCACTGCTTGCTGAGGAGCCACAGCACCGAGAGCGCCCCCAGCCGGAAGACGATCTCCTCGTACGCCGCAGCCCCCATGACGAACCCTGCCCGGGCCGCCGTGGGGCTGCTGCCGTCCCCGGCGCCCACCGTCATGGCCCCCACGTACGGGGACGCCACCTCGCTGGCGGCGTAGAGCACGGGGCCGAGCACCAGCGCCCCGATCAGCCCCTCGATGAGCGTGCGCGCGAAGCGGGGCCCCAGGGCGGCCCCGTGCTCCCGGCGGACCTGCAGCTGGAACGAGATCAACGCCACCACGGCCACGGCTCCGAGCGTGAGCCGCCGCAGGTCGACGGCGTCGCCCACGCCCAGCCTCGAGAAGGGGAAGGTGAGGATCGCCTCCGCGACCGCGCGGGGCTGCCCCGGCGCCCCGGCCCCCGAGAGCTCGTAGGCGATGAAGAGGGGCACCATCGCCAGGAACCCGAAGGACGCCCCGCGGGCGGGCCCGTCCACCCTCAGGGAGAGCACCTTGGACTGGGAGATGGGCTCGTCGTCGAACTCCTCCTCGTCCGCGTCCTCCTCGTACCTCGCCATGGCGCCCGTCAGCCCCCCGCTCCGCCGGGACCCTGGATCGGTTCGGTGCGAGCCCCATTGGGCGGCGGCACCACGCCGTGATGAATGCAGGCGATCCCGCGCCACAGGCGCTCGAAGCCGCAGTCCACGAGCCCGTCCTCCTCCATCTCCGCCTGGAGCTGCTCGGGCCCCGGCCAGCCCTGAACCGTGTCGTCCAGGTAGTCGTATGCGGCACGGTCCCCCGACAGCGCCCCACCGATCCGCGGGAGCACGTGTTCGAGGTAGGCACGGTAGATCCGGCCGAAGGCGTCCTTGCGCGGCATGCTGAACTCGAGCACGAGCACGCGCCCGCCCGGCCGCACCACGCGCGCCATCTCCCGGATGCAGCGACGGCGATCCGCAACGTTGCGCAGCCCGAAGGCGATGGTCGCCGCGTCGGCGACCCCGTCACCCACCGGGAGGTCCAGTCCGTCCCCCTGGAGCCACGCCAGATCCCCACCGCGACCAGTCTCCTTCGACGGTGCCAGGGCCACCATCTCGAAGGTGAAGTCCACCCCCACGACCTGGGCACCCGCGTCCGCGAAGAGGAGAGCCAGGTCCCCGGTGCCGCAGGCGACGTCCACCACGGTCGCTCCTCTCCCGGGCGACCCCGCGGCGGCCATCACCTTCCGCCGCCAGCTACGGTCCACCCCGCCGGAGAGCACCCGGTTGGCGAGGTCGTAGCGCCCGGCGATGCCGGCGAACATGGATCGGACGGCGGCGGGGTCCGGCACGGAAGGAAGGCGGGTGAAGGGTCGGGAGGGCCGAAGCGATCGAGTGAGAGCCCCGGAAATGGCGGCTGCGCCCGCGATTCGCTCGCGGACGCAGCCGGGATTCCCAGGGCCCGGAGGAACCGGGTTGGTGCGCTCGATCGAGATCCAGGGTCCGCCCGGGGCCTTGGAGCCCCGGGGCACCCTGAAGATCACTGACGCCAGTAGTCCGAGAGCAGGGTCACCTGCGGCACGGCGACCGACTGGATCCCGGGGACGTAGGGGTTGGTGTCGAAGCGCGGGGTACCCGTGACACCGAGGGCGAGGACGTCGATGACGCCGCTGCCACCGATGGGGTTGGGGACGGAGGCGAACAGGAAGCGCGGCTCCGAGGTGTTCACCCCGGCGCCGGCGGGGACCCGATAGGACGCCTTGCTGTTCGCGGGGATCGGCGAGCCGGCGCTGAAGGTGTTCGCCGGACCCGGGACACCGCCCAGGTTCCGCTGGTTGTCGAAAGCGATGTCCACCGGGATCCCGGACAGCTGCCCGAGGGCCTGGCTGAGGGACAGGGGGACACCGTACTGAAGGTCACGGAAGTTCGCGTTGCCAGCACCGATCTGCGTGAGCGGGATCTGGCCCGTCAGCGCGCTCTCGATCCGAAGGCGCGAGATCGCGCCGACGCCGAGGTTGCCGGGGTTCCCCGTCGCGACGTCGATCGGCCCTTCGTGGACCACGTAGACCGAGCCGTCGAGGTTGATCGGGTCGATCTGGATCTGCTTCGGCGCCTGGAAGTCGAACGGGAGGATCCCGATGACATCGTCGAAGCCCCATCCGTTCACGCCGTTCGGGCCCGACTCGAAGAGCGCGACCGTTCCGGAGCGGTTGAGGGCGTAGGCGAAGTAGACGCCGCGCTGGAAGGAGAACCCGAGCATCCGCGGGGTGATGCAGACCTCGAAGGGGCGGTTCAGCTGGGAGTTGATCGTCCGGCGCACGTCCAGGGTGGCGGCGGCGATGATCGACATCGTGTTGCTGAGCTCGTTCGTGACGAGGATGTCCTCGTTGGTGGGCTCGAAGGCGATACCCCGGGGCGAGTTGCCCACCTGCACCGTCCGGACCACCTGGTGGAACTGCGTCGACTGCGGGTTGATGTCCACGAAGGTCACCGTGTCCGCGAGCTGGTTGCTGATCGCCAGGAGGTCGATGTTCGGCCCCATGGCCATGGAGGTCGGGTCCGGGACCGCGATCCGGTCGATGACCGTCATGCGGTTCGAGTTGAACACCACGATCTCGCTACGCGGCCGGTCGGCGACGTACAAATAGTGGCCGATCTGCTG
>CAZEFP010000574.1:0-2802 GCA_964511565.1 uncultured Planctomycetaceae bacterium | reverse complement strand
TCGCGAGCTGGCGGTCGAAGTCCGCGGAGACCGCATAGAAGTCCCGCTTGTCGATGACGTTGGAGGCCAGCTCCGGCTCGAGCTCCAGGGCCTTTCGGATCGCGAAGGCGGCGTAGCGGTAGTCGCCTGTCGCGAACAGTGCGTCGGCGAGGACCAGGTAGAGGATCCCGCTGTCCGGCGAGAACTCGACGGCCTTCGCGTAGAAGTGGGCTGCGTCACCGTAGCGGCCCTCGCGGAACGCCCGGTCGCCCTGTGTCAGGTAGTAGCCGGTGGCCCGGTTGAGCTCGCGCTCGAGGGCGGCGTCCGGTTGAGTGGGGGGCACGAAGGCCGGCGCAGCAGCCGGGACGACGACCTCGCCCTCCTCGGCGGCGGGGACCTCGACGTAGATCACCTCCGGCTCCGGCTCCTGGTAGACGACGGTGTAGGAGCTGGGGATGAAGGGGCCGTACCAGTAGAAGCTCCACGGATAGCACCAGGAGCCCCCGCCCCACCAGTAGCTGTGCCACCAGAGGCCGCAGCAGTACGTCGGCGCGCACCACCAGCTGCACCATCCCAGGGACCAGCAGGAGCCCCAGGTGTTCCAGTAGCAGTTGTTGTAGTAGCCACCCGAGTAGCAGTCGTCATAGCTGCTGCCCCAGGCCTGGCCGTTGGCGACACCAGGGGATGAGCTGTCCACGACGAGCCCACCGCCCGTCCCCGTGGAGGACTCCCGCGCCGCACGGACGCGCTCGTCGTACTGCCGCCGGGCGGCCTGGGTCCGCGCCTCGTTGGAGGCCGCCTTGTCGCGGCGAGCCGCTTCAATCCGGGCCCTCGTGGCGTCGTCGGAAGCCGCGCCTGCGGCGGCCTTCTCGCGGGCCTCGCGGACCCGCTGCTCCGTCGCCTGGGCAGAGCGGTCAGCGGCGTCCGCGCGCGCCGCCTGGGTCCTCGCGGCGTTCCTGTCCGCCTGCTGCCGGCGTGCGGCTGCGGTCCGCGCAGCCGCAGACTCGGCGGCCGCTTGCCTGCGGGCTGCCGAGATCCTCGCGGCCGACGCGTCGCTCGACCCCGCGCTGGGGCTGGCGCTGCGGGGCGTCGCGGCGGCGGGCGCGCTGGCGCTGGCGCGATATCGGGCGAGGACGTCGGCGTGGCTCAGTTGTCCCCTGGACCGGGGCGAGGCCGAGGCGGTCTCACGGACCCGGGCGAGGTCCACATCCGAGCTGAGCCCGCGGATCCGCTGGTTGAGCGAGCGGCTCTGGCCCGCGCCGGAGGACGTCCTGGTGGGCGCTGCGCTGGGCGTGGGGAACGGGCGCCTCGACGGGACCACGGCCTCACCGAAGTCGATGACCGTCGGCGCGCTGCGGTTGGGCGCGGCGACCGTTGCCGAGCTCCCCGAGGTGCTCGACGTGCGCGGGGAGGACCAGCCGGTGCGGGGGGAACCGATCGGCTGCGTCGAGGTCGTGCTGGGCCGGCTGACGCTCGGCGTGGTCGAGGACGTGGTGCGTGTGGGGGCCGGTCGCCCGCTGACGATCGAGGTCGAGCTGACCGAGCGGGAAGGAGTCGACGTGCGGGTCGGCGCGCCGGTCGAGCGAGTGGGGGTGGTCGAGGGGCGGTAGGCGGAGGGCCTCGAGCTCGTGCGGGTGGGGGACGAGCTGATGCTCCGGGACGGCGTCGAGCGGACCGACGGGCTGGACCGGCGAACGCTGGTGGTCCGCTGCGGGGTGGAGCGCCTCACCGTGGAGCGCTGCGAGGTGGCGCGGGAACTGGTGGCCCTTGAAGAGGAGGTCCTGGAGGAGGTGGACCGCTGGACCGTGCGCTGGGCGGGCTCCGGCTGGACCGCGAGGGAGAGCGTGCCGCTGAAGCCGACCAGCGCCACCGCGGTGGCGGCGCTGAGCCAGCGGAGGGCGCGGCGGCTGAGGACTCGGTTCAGGCGTGCAGGACGGCAGTTCATGGGCTTCTCCGTGGGGGGGGAGGTCAGGGGACACCATGACGGATCAAATGCCGTGCCGGGTGCTCGTCGATCGTTCCAGAGTGGCAAGTGGAGGGTCACGAGGGGCCCGCATGCGCCCTGGATGGGTCGCCAGGGCGGTGAGGTGTCTCGAAATGATCCATTTCGCGTCTGGGTGTCCAGCCGGGGAGACCCTGGGGCGTCCCCTCTGGAGGACGGTGCCGATGACCTCTCAGGGGGTCCGTTCCCCGGGGCGGCGCTCTTCCTCGGGCACCGCAAACGGTTGGACGACGGTGATGGGCGCCCCGGGCTCGACTCCCACCAGGAAGTAAGGCCGCCCGATGGGTTCGCCGCTCGACTCACAGGCGCCCGTCACCGCTTCGAAGGCACGTGGATCGGGCATGACGCCCCCCGCGGAGAAGGTCCAGCTCAGGGTGGCCTCGGAGGAGACCCAGCCCGACCGCGCGGCCAGCGCGTCGTCCCCGGACTGGGGTCGCGCCAGTCGAACCTGGAGTCCGCTGGGGCGGCGCTGGGCGTCCAACAAGACGGCGAACCGTGGGCTGACCTCCAGGTTCAGCTCCACCAGCTCACGCCGCACCTCGTCGAGCGCCTTCTTTCCTTCGCGGCGGCAGGTCTCGAGGTCGGCCCCGGTGGGAAGAGGGAAGCTGCGGACCCAGGCGGGCTGCGAGGGGACCATCCGGAGCCGTTCCTCGTTGGGTTGGCCCGCGAGGCGACGTGAGCGGTCGACAGGAAGGAACCAAAGGTCGGTGAAGTTCCAGCTGTCCTCGATCTTCTCCACGGTCTCGCGCCAGACCCGTCGGCCCTCGAGGTGGAGCTCGAAGCCCGCCGGCCACCAGCGCCCCTTCTCTTGGCGCCAGGTG